>DASQEG010000059.1:0-8489 GCA_035633775.1 Bryobacteraceae bacterium | reverse complement strand
TGACCGCCGATAAAGCGGAGGACGTGGTGGACGCAAGCGGCCGTAATGCCAAGAAGGCTGCCACAGTGACCGCCGACAAAGCGGAGGACGTTGCTGACAAGTCATGGCGCGGAACGAAGAAGGCTGCTGCCGTAACTGCCGACAAAGCCGAGGACGTCGGCTCAGCAGTCGTCAAAGGCGCCAAAAAAGCTGGTGACAAGATCGAAGACGTCTTCGACCGGGACACGGAAAAGACCCGTACTCGGAGCAAGCAGTGAAGCATCGCCTGAAGAAAGTCTCCGACCAGGTCATCGTAATCACCGGAGCATCGAGTGGCATCGGTCTGGCTACCGCACGTATGGCGGCCAGTCGGGGTGCCCGGGTGGTCGCGGTAGCACGCAACGAAGAAGCCTTGCGGGAGATCTGCCGCGACATCCGCTCGTCCGGAGGTGACGCTCTTCACGTGGTCGCCGACGTTGGGAACGAAGGTGACCTCCGGCGGGTCTCGCAGGAAGCCATCTCCCGTTACGGAGGCTTCGACACCTGGGTCAACAACGCAGGTGTCTCCACCTACGGAAAACTGGAGGACGTGCCGATCGAAGACGCTCGCAGGATCTTCGAGACAAATTTCTGGGGTGTCGTTTACGGGTCGGCAATCGCAGTGGAGAACCTGCGCTCGCGCGGCGGAGCCCTGATCAACGTTGGCAGCGTCGTCTCGGACACGGCGGTACCGCTTCAGGGCTTCTATTCGGCAACAAAGCACGCCGTCAAGGGATACACCGACGCGCTGCGCATGGAGATCGAGCACGACAAGCTGCCGGTCTCGGTAACGCTTATCAAACCGGGTGCTATTGACACCCCTTATACTCAGCACGCAGGCAACTATCTGGGTGAGAAGCCGACGCACACGCCTCCGGTTTATCACCCGGATCTGGTTGCTGAAGCGATTCTGCACGCCGCTGAGAACCCTGTGCGAGACCTGCTTGTCGGCGGAGGCGCGAAGCTGATGTCCACCATGGCTCGGTATGCGCCCCGGTTAAACGACAAGTACATGGAGAAGATCTTCATCCCCGGCAACTACTCGGGGAAGCCGGTCCAGTCGCCGCATGACGGCGTGCATCAACCCTCCACGCTGAGCGGCGAGGTTCGTGGTGATTACGAGGGTATGGTCCGACGTGCCAGCGGATATACCAGCGCCGCCATGCATCCCCTGCTGGCCGGTGCAGTAGGACTTGGCGCGAGCCTCGCCCTTGCAGCGCTGGTGCGAAACAATCAGCGGACCAGCAGTAGCCGAACCGGGTTCGACGCCCGGTCGGAGGTCGAGACAACAACGTCCAGTTCGCCTCGTGAAACAACCGACGTGTCGATCTGAACGTTGATCTGATCCAGTCCGGCAAACTCCGGGTGCGGTCCGGCGAAGAGCACTGGCAGGGGCTCTCCACCGAGGGTCACCCGCACCGAGTTTGCCGCGTTCCGAAGGCCCGTGCCGTACAAGCTGACGAGCACGGGCCTTTGTGTCTCCGGGCGCAGTGGAAGCGCCGCGCAGGTGCCGGACTCGCAGCTAAAGACAGGGACCGAAGTGTAAGTGCTGCCCGCCTGCTGCATTGCTGTAGCCGCTGCGACGCCGGTTCCGCTTGCATTCGCACTGAACAGGGCCGGAGCATTGGCCAGGACTTCCGCTGACGTCAGCAGTGATCCTGCCTCGACCGTTACGGGCCCAGGTGCGGTCTCTGCTGGGATGAGGAAGTTGACCTGCTCGCGTCCTGAATACAATATGCGAGCCTGGCGGCGGGCTCCAGTGCTGTCTGTCAACGTCACCTGGGTTCCGGGTTCAACGCCGTACAACGTCGCGATGGAACCCGGAGCAATCGCCGTTGAGCCGCTTGCCGCCGACACGATGGCTGTGCGTGGGCCCGCGTAAAAGCGGTCCATCCAGTACGGGAGAATGAAGTCGATTCCCGCTGTCTCGATCCGACCTTCTCCGCCTCCATATAGCAGGAAGGGGCTTCGCTGCCACAGGAAGTCGGTGCGAACGCGCTCGGGCACCGGGATGACCTCGCATGCCTCGTCGCTGCCGCAGGCCTTGTACTTTCCCCGGAGATCCACCCAGTCGTCACGTCGTCCGCGCTCAAGCCATTCCTGAAGCAACCTGGCCGTTCGAGCATCGCGAGCAGCATCCGCACCTCGCAACGCGCGGTCAATCGTGTTGAAGAACGCGTTGCCGTGGTCCGACACAGCCCGCCAGTGCAGGTTGTAAGCATCGAGGTACTCGCTTCTTCCAGCCGCCTCACGTTCCTCCAGCCGCACAAGAGTGTATAAAGTGATCGCGTTCAGGTTGAACTTGAAGTAGGACCCATGTTCTTCACGGGACTCGAGGCCGAGAACGGTCGTCAGGCCCACCAACGATTGCCGCCGCTCCTCATAGCGCGAGCGAAAACGGGTTGGGTTCACCTGCCGGCCCACCTGAAGGATTGCCAGTTGTTGATCGGGCCTGTGCCAGAACACGGTGCTGATGCCTCTGCCCGGCATCACCACGGCCCATTCATTCTCCAGCAGGCGATCGATCAGTTTCGTCGCCACAGCAGAGATGCGTGCCCGGAACGACGGCTCCGGGATCTGCTCATAAGCTACGCTTAACCCGAAGAACACGCCCATATACTGGTCGCGCGATGTGTTCCCGAACCAGATGAGGTTCACACCGCGGAAATTGCCGGTGTACTCGCGGTGATGCTTCTCCTCGTCGCGCGGACCAGCAGCGTAGGGCGACGCCGGATCAACCACGCACCGTGCGAGCAGCCTTAGTTCGCCTGTGACCTCGGTCAGTTTTTCCATTCCAAGCAGCGCCAGGTCTGCGGCCCGGAAAGCCTCGGGTGATCGGGTAACGGCATACCGAAATGCCTCTGCAGCGAGCCAGTGACCGGTCCAGATCGCCGAATCGCCGCACCGTGTGTACGTTTGAAGTTCTGTGGAGTCCCGAGCCATGTACATGGGATCCAGCACTGTGCCGAACGGCAGGTGCCGGGCTGGTATGTCTCGGGAGATGGCCAGTGCAGTGGATTCGAAAGACTGGCAGAATGCTGCGCCGCCGAGCAGCACCAAGAACAGGAAAGACTTCACCTTAGCTGGTCAGACGCAGCGCAGGCGCGCCGCGGTTCACTTCGTCATGGGCTGAAGTACGATCGGCTCATCAAGCCTGAATTGGACCACTGTCTCGGCGGGAATGCGGACTTCTTTTCCTTGCGTGAGAATCTGCGCCAGAGCTCCGGCAGCGGCTCCCGCGAGCCCGCCGATCGCTGCACCTCGCCCGCCTCCGGCAGCTGCGCCGATCACGGTGCCCAGCGCTGCTCCCGCACCAACCGTCTGTGCGGTTTCCTGATTGGCTCCCAGCCCGCTGGTTCGGCGCACCTCTTCACTGATGACCAGGTACGTTTGCCCCGAGACAGTAACAGATCGCATTCCGATCTGCAGGCCCGCTCCGCGCACTCCACTCTTCTGGCGCGTTTCGAGCACGACGAGTTCGACCGGTGAGCCCTTCGGCAGAAGCACTTTGCCGTCACTGCCGATGACATCCGTTTCAATCTGCGCTGTGTAGGTCTTGCCCTCTCCGCTCTTGCTCGTGATCGCCTCGTTCGTACGAACATCGAGCTGCGTGCCCTGAGGAATGGTGTTCGGGTCACCGGCCACGCGGATTGCAGGCGGTGGTGCAACCGTACTCGCCCCTCTGGCACTGTCCCTGGTCCCGGAACACGATGCTGCCAGCAGGACGACCGCGCACACAAGGACGGACCGGGTTCTCATAGTTCAATCTTCGCCGATCAGAACCCGCTGGGCACTACCCAGAAGCTCTCTTTCCATGTGCCCCCGGCAGGAATCGTCTGCAGCTCCGGGTATTTGCCGGCGTGGTGGAGATTGAATGCGTTCGTCGGGCCCGTCATAGGTTCGAAGCAGATAAAATCCCGACCCTCGGGCGCGTACACCACCGCGACGGGATACTTTGGTCCGAACAGAACCGAGATCTGCTGCTTCTGCCCTTTGACCGAGAAATCCGCTCTGTCGCCTTCTCCCCGGATTAGGCCGGTCATCACGTCATCGAGCTTCACGCTTGAAAGACTGACTGGGCTCTTCCACGGCAGGGGTTCGCGGTCGCCGGTCGGAACCAGCGTCGGAGACAGCTTCACGTGTTCACGCGCCGGAAGCTGCACGGTCCACTGGTCGCGCGGAGCGTCATGGATTTTGAAGTACGGATGATATCCGAGGCTCAGCGGCATCGGCTCTGTAGCGTGGTTCTGGACGGAAGTCTCCACCTCCAGAGTTCCGTTGCTAAGCCGGTGCGCCACTTCAATGGTATGGGCGAACGGGAACTGCGCCATGTAGTCCGGATGCCGCCACATCTCAAGCCTGCTGACCAGAACCGCCCCGGTTGAGTCAGCTTTGACATCCACCACCTGCCATTTGTCTGAATGCGTGACGAACCCGTGGATCGACTGCCCATAAGCGTCCCCGCGATAAATCTTCGATTTCTCGTCGAGCGAGTAGTGCTTTCCATTTGCGTAAAAGCCGGCATGATCCAGGCGATTCGCCCACGGCGCCAGCAGCGGATTTCCGGCAAACACTGGCTTCGCCTTGTACTCACTAAGGTTCGTCGACGGAAACCAGAAGATGTTGGTACCGTTCACCTTCATCTCGACGGCGGTGTTGCCGGAGGAGGGCAGAATTGTGACCTCCACCTTGTGAGCTGCGTCGGTCAAACGGACCGTTTCGACTCCGTCGCGAGGAACGCGCTGAGCAGTGTAGTTTTCGGCTGCGGACATGAAAATGGGAAGGAGTGTGAGCCAGACGTGCGGCTTCATTTCTTATCGACTGTATCAGGCTCACGCGGGTCCAGTTCGGTCTCTTCGCGGCAGCACCAGCAGAGACCAGGCGTGTACGTGCGGATGGCGCAAACGTCACACCAGTACGTGACGCGCAGACGCTTGCCGTCCTTGTACAGGAACAGCGACGGTTCGTGAATGGGACGTATCGTCACTTTGTTCCCAGCGCGTGTGCCAATCACTTCAAAATCGGAGTTTGCAACGCGCTTGTCCTTCAGCACGGGAACTGTGTCAGCGTCGCCAGTCAGCGTAATGACGGTTCCATCGGCAAGGCGCAGACCCGGACCTGCCACCAGAGTTCCCCGAAACGCCGTGTCGGCGGCCCTCAAAGCGAGCGGAAGGACCAGGAAGAATCGGCGGGAGATACCCATAACTCAATAGGATGCTGCCAGGGGTCTGTGGTTGCACAGGATAGAATGGCCTTTTCATGCCAGAGGTTTCCCTGTTTGTTACCTGCGTCGTGGATACGCTGTTTCCGGACGTTGGCATGGCAATGGTCAACGTGCTGGAGCGTGCCGGCTGCAAGGTTCAGTTTCCTGCCGATCAGACGTGCTGCGGGCAGCCCGCATTCAACAGTGGGTACCGGGACGAAGCTCGCCAGGTGGCAAGGCATTTTCTGAAGGTTTTTCGCCATGCTGAGTATGTGGTGTCGCCCTCCGGTTCCTGCACGTCAATGGTTTCGCACCATTATTCACAGCTGTTTGAAAACGAGCCCGAGGTGCTGGCGGAAGTACACCGGCTCGAATCGCGGACATGGGAATTTTCCGCTTTCCTGACGGAAGTCCTTGAAGTCGAGAACCTGGGTGCCAAACTTGACGCAGTCGCGACCTATCACGACAGCTGTCACGCCCTTCGCGAGCTGAAGATCAGGAGCGGCCCGCGTCGCCTGCTTGCCAACGTCGAAGGGCTCGAGCTGCGCGAGATGGATGCCGCCGAAGAATGCTGCGGATTTGGCGGGACATTCTCGGTCAAATTTCCGGAAGTGTCCGGCGGAATGGTACGCACCAAGATCGACAGCATTCTGCGCACAGGTGCTGGCGTCGTCGTTTCCATTGACAGCAGCTGCCTGATGCAGATCCAGGGTGCCATTCAGCGTGCCGGAGCCCCGGTTCGCACGATGCATCTGGCGGAGGTGCTGGCATGCCGATGACCTCACAACCGATGAAGCGCACGCTTGAGAACGGGCCTCTTCAGCTCGCTCTATATGCCAATACCGGCCGCCTGATCGACAAGCGCCGCAGCGCCGTGGAGGCGGCCACGCCGGCCGAGTTCGAGGAGTTGCGCACGCATGCCAATGCGATCAAGCGCCACGCGATCGAGCACCTGGACCACTACCTGGAGGAATTCGAGCGTAACGTCGAGGCTCACGGCGGCAAGGTGATCTGGTGTGAGGACGGCGCGGCGGTAGCGGACTTTGTGCTGAACCTGGCCAGGCAGCGCGGACAAAACCTCATCGTCAAATCGAAGTCGATGACCACCGAAGAGATCGACTTCAACGAACGGGTGGAGCACCACGGCCTTGAAGCGGTGGAAACGGACCTCGGCGAGTACATCATCCAGCTGGCACACCAGAAGCCGTATCACATCGTCGCCCCAGCGCTCCACATGACGCGGTATGAGGTCGCAGATGTGTTCGAGCAGAAACTCGGCATCGAGCGGGAGGTTGTTCCGGAGAACCAGACGATGATCGCCCGACGCGTGCTGCGCGAGAAGTTTCTCGCTGCCGGCATCGGGATCACGGGAGCGAACTTCCTGGTCGCTGATTCGGGTGCCGTCGTTCTGGTCGAGAACGAAGGGAACGCGCGACTTTCGTCCACTGCTCCACGCATCCATATAGCGGTGGCAGGTATTGAGAAGGTGATTCCGCGAGCGCAGGATCTGGCAGTTTTTCTGAAGCTGCTGGGCCGCAGTGCGACGGGTCAGGCGCTCACGTCTTATACCTCTATCCTGAGCGGGCCTCGCAGAACTGGGGAGAGCGACGGGCCGGAAGAGTTCTACGTCGTGCTCCTGGACAACGGGCGGACGAAGTTGCTGGAAAACCCCGAGAGACGCCAGTCGCTGTTCTGCATTCGTTGCGGTGCCTGCCTCAACCACTGCCCCGTTTATCGCAAAATTGGCGGGCACAATTACCCGTGGATTTACTCGGGGCCCATTGGCGCGATCATCACGCCGCAATTCCACGGGGTCGCGCGCGATCCGTGGCTGCCCTATGCGTCGAGTCTGTGCGGCGCGTGCGGTGAGGTATGCCCTGTCAAGATCGACATCCCGAAACTGCTGCTGGATCTTCGCGCCGACACCGTGGCGGCGCAACCAAGCGGTGGGCTCGAGCGGCTCGCTTTCCGAATGTGGGCCGCCGCGATGAGTAACCCGATGCTTTACCGGGCCGCCGTTGGCGCGGCTTCGGTGACGGGGAGCAAGGAACGCCGCTGGGTTGCGAAGGTCCCGAACATGCTCGCACTCGGTCCCGTTAAGGCGTGGCTCAGTGAACGTGATCTCCCCGCGCCTGCGCCCCGGAGCTTCCGTCAGATGTGGAAGGATCGCCGGTGAGCACGAGTAGCAACGCACGCGACGCAATTCTGGGCCGCATTCGGCAGTCGTTGAAGCGAACGTCGGGAGACTCGATCGCAGCGGTGCCCGCGGCGCGGTTACGGGCCACCGACACAACTTTGCCGGAGCGCATAGCGCAGTTCTCGACGGCGCTCGCGACGCTGTCGGGAGTCACTTACCCGGCGGCTGACGAGACATCTGCGCGCGATTACATCGACTCCGTCGTCTCGGGCCGTTCCGTTGTTGTGGCAGACTCGCCCATGGTGCGCCGGTGCGGGCTCGCCTACGCGCAGGCTGCAGTGTCGGAAGCTGCCGTTGGCATTACCGGGGCCGAGTACGCGCTTGCCGATACAGGCTCGCTGGTCGTCATGTCGGCCGCCGAGCCACGGCTATATTCGCTGCTGCCGCCGGTGCATATCGCCGTCGTCGAGAGCGGCCGCATCCTTTCGGGGCTCGACGAATTTCTCGCTGTTGTGCCCCGTCCTGCGGATCTCGGCGCTTCTACGGTCTTCATTACCGGCCCGAGTCGTACCGCCGATATTGAGCAAATACTTGTTCGTGGCGTGCATGGTCCGGGCGAGTTACATGTCGTGATTCTGCCGTAAATTGATAATTCTGCGAAACGTACGAACCACCCCGGACTTCTAAACGGAGTAACATGACTCGCTTACTCGCAGTGGGTGCCCTCCTGATTGTCTCCGCAGCGTTCTCCTCAGCACAGGTTGCAGAGTTTGGACTTGGCGGCGGAGTGTCGAACCTGTCTGGAAAGGAACTCGCCCCCGGCACAGCCTTGGACGACGGCTGGAGTTTGATCTTCCGCATCACGCTCAACAGTGAAACCATCTTCGGGCAGGAGTTCGGGTACAACTACAACCGCACCAGCCTGACCTTCCAGGGTCAGCCTCTGGGCGGAATGGCGATTCATCAGGGCTTCTACAACTTCCTCGTGTATGGAACTCCGGAAGGCAAGCGCGTGCGACCGTTTGTAGCCGGTGGTGCCCACTTTAGTAACTTCGTGCCACCGGGAGCTTCTGCACCGCAGGGAGGCGGCGAGAACAAGTTCGGCGTGAACTACGGTGCGGGAGTTAAGGT
>DASQEG010000058.1:0-6949 GCA_035633775.1 Bryobacteraceae bacterium | reverse complement strand
GCAAGCTCGACCCATCACGCAAGGCCGGCTTCGCGATCTCGGCGGACCTCGCTCGCATGATGAATCTCGGCATGAACGACGGCGTAGCCCTGCTGTCACCCACGCTGAACGGCCAAGCCAACGCCATGGACGCCGACATCGCTGACATTTTCAACACCGGCAACGCCGGAACGAATGACAAGTACGTCGTGGTTCCGTTCGAGTTCGCCCAGCAGCTGCTCGACACCGACAGCGTCGAGCGGTACATCGTTCTTCTGAATGACGTCGACCAGACCGAGCCAGTGCGCGAGGCGCTACAGAAGCGACTGACTGCGGCCGGCTTTCAAGTCGAGATCAAGACCTGGGAGGAGTTGTCGAGCTTCTATCGTCAGGTTCGAAACCTGTTCGACATGATCTTTGGCTTCATCTTCAGCATAGTTTTCGTTGTCGTGGTGATGAGCGTGGTGAACACGATGGGCATGACGGTCGTCGAACGCACACGCGAGATCGGCACGCTCAGGGCACTGGGCCTGCAGCGTGGGGGAACGGTGGCTCTCTTTGCTGCCGAAGGTTCGCTCGTGGCGGTCTTAGGTACTGTACTGGGGCTCGCCATAACAATCGTTGTCGCACTCATAGTGAACAGCGCGGGAATCACCTACACACCGCCCAACTCATCGGGAGCTGTCAAGCTGCTGGTCGATCTGCACCCGTACAGCATTGCGACAGTTCTGACATTCATCGTCGTTATGGCCACCGTGGCTGCTCTGTGGCCTGCATTTCGCGCTTCGAGAAAAGAAATTGTGGAGGCACTTGCTCATGTCTAGGCGAACACTGACTGCACTGTTTGCGGCTGTTGCCGCACTACTTCCGGCTCCGCGGCTGAATGCCACAGCTGAGGCTGACCCGGTACGCATCCTGGCTGAGACCGACCGTGCGCGTGGTGGAGGCTTACCGGGCGTGGAGTGGACGCTGAAGCTCTCATCCGTCGAAGGTAGTGACGAGGACGTACGCGAACTGGTGGTACAGGCTCACGGCGACAGCAGTCTTGCCACAACGGTGTATCCGCCACGCATGAAGCGGGCGAAGCTGCTGCAGGTGGAGCGCAACATGTGGTACGGTCGACCGGATCTTCGAAAGCCGATCTCGATCTCTCCCCGCCAGCGGATGAGCGGGCCCGCGGTGAACGGCGATATCGCTGCTACCAACTACTACGGGGAGTACACCCCGACCCTGCTTCGTGAGGAGAAGGTGGGGGATGAGGACACGTGGGTTCTCGACCTCGTGGGCAAAAACAAGTGGGTCACCTACGACCGGATCGTCTATTGGGTTTCCAAGAAGCGTCTGGTCGCTGTCAAGGCCGAGTTCTACACGGTGTCCGGCAAGCTCATTAAGACCGGGACGTTTGAGCACAAAAACACGATCCTCTGGAATAACCGGAGAACGCCCTTTGTCAGCAGGATCGAGATCCGCGATGCGATCAACAAAAATAACTATTCAACGCTGGAGTACACGGACGTTAAGGTCCGCACCCTGACACCGGCAGACTTCCACATCGGCGTGCTGGGCAGGTGACGTCATGCGACGACAACTCCTCACTCGGGTGGGCGCGCTGCTGCTGACTGCCGCGCTCGTGCCCGCCCGGGCGCAACCCACGCCCGAAACCACACCTCACCAGCGAACTGCGGTGTGGTCCGCGGATGTACAGGTGCTCGCGGGAGTGGACCTGTTGGGCGTGCGTGAATCCAGCGGGTTCAACCCTCGCAACCTGGTGGCTTCACTGCCCAGCCGTCAGTCGGTGATCGAGCTTCGCCCCGACTTCAACCTGGAAATGGGGCGATTCACGTTCAACTTCGGCCCACGGCTTCTTGCCCGGCCCGAGGTGAACGTGCCCCACATGCCGCCGGCAGCGGAACAGGAGTTCGACAACTTCTACGTGAACCGATGGCGTGCCGGCGTGAAACTCACCCCCTCGCTGACCGCTGCGTGGGGACGGGAAGTCCTTCAAGGGGGGAACAGCGTATTTCGGTCACCGAGCAATCCGTTTCTGACCGACAACGGCCGCCTGAACCCGATTCGGGAACTGCCGGGCCGGGACTTTGCGACTCTCACCTGGACGCCGAGCCGGGCATATGCGTTGACCTTTATCAGCAATACCGGGCAGGGGCATGATGCTGTTCGGGGTGAACCATTCCGGGTGACGAATGCCCTGAAGCTCGACTACGTGGGCGAGAGATTCAACGCCACTGTCATAGCATCCCGAAAGCAGGGCGGCAGGTTTCGTCTCGGGGGCTCGTATACGTACTCCGCGTCTGACGCGGTCCTCATCTACGGGGAAGCTACCGCGGCCCAGGGAAGCGATGCCCTCTATCCCGCCGCGCAGGAGCCTGCCTCAGCCCCGCAGACGCTTCTGGCGGCGAAGGACAACTCGGGCAAGGTTCTTTTCACGACGTTGTCCGGGGCCTCGTACACGTTCCGGAACGGCTTTGTTTCCACTGTGGAGTACCTGTACTCAAACGAGGGTTACAGCGGTTCTGAGGCTCGCAGCTTCTCCTCTCTGCAAAGGTCAGCTCTGCAGGTTATGCGTCAGGGAGGACCGGCAGGCGGCTCGGGCGCTGAACTTCTCGGCAGGGCACTCAGCACCGGCCTCCGCGTCGAGCGTCAGAACTATCTGTTCTTCCAGGGCGTTCTCGCGGAGTACCGAAACCGGGCCGACTTCGCCGTCAGCTACGCGCGCAATCTGGATGCAGGGGGCGGAGGAAGCTTCGCAGCGTACGCAACCGTAAGCGTAAACAGCCGCACTCAGTTCTACGCTGTCGGGACCTGGAACAACGGACCGGCTGCCAGCGAGTTTCAGCGGCTAAACCGATTCACATTATCGACAGGCATCCGCCTCTTCTTCTCAAGGTGAGAGTATGACGAAATCATTGGCTTCACGCTGGTTTGATCGACCGGTGAACACGGCCCGTGCGGCACTTCGGCTGTACTGTTTTCCGTACGCCGGAGGAAGCTCGGCGATGTACCGGTCATGGGTGGGGCATGCTCCGTCGGACGTGGAGATTGTTGGTGTCGAACTCCCCGGACGCGGTCATCGCATCCATGAACCTTTGCTGCCCGACCTGAGCTGCCTGGCCGGAGAGGCAGCCGATGCAATCGCTGGCACCGGCGACACGCGTTTCGCATTCTTCGGTCACAGTATGGGCGCCCTGCTGGCTTTTGAGGTAGCCCGCGCACTCAGGGCGGCCGGCAGGCCCGCTCCAAGGCACCTCTTCGTTTCTGCGGCCCGTGCTCCACACTTCTACAGCACACGGCGCCCGGTCGCTTTGATGTCAAACGAGGAGTTCATCAGCAAACTCAAAGACCTGAATGGAACGCCTGACCTGGTGCTTCGTGATCCCGAGCTGATGGAGCTTTTCCTGCCCGTGCTGAAGGCGGATTTCAGCGCCGTGGACGGGTGGCTGTTTCGTCCGGAACGGCCGCTGAAGGTTCCGATAACCGCATTCGGTGGGCGTGCGGACCCTCATGTCGGCGTCGAGGCGCTGCAAGGTTGGAAGGACCACACGAGTCTGGGCTTTCACCTTCGTATGTTCCCCGGTGATCACTTCTTCATTCAGGCTGGCGAACGGAACGTGTTGGACTTTCTCTTTCGTGATTTGGAGGTTGAGGTATGCGTTTGACGAACAACTCTGTACATGTGTGGGTGTGTGACCCGCGAAAACTACAGGCTGCTGAAGCGCTTCATCAGTTGAGCGCGTCACTGTCCCCGCACGAGCGGCTGAGGTATCGCAAGTTTCACTTTGCTGGCGACCGGCACGCTTTCCTTGTAGCGCATGGACTGCTGCGTCACCTTGTCAGCCTGTATATCGGAGGGGAAGCGCGCCGGCACGAGTTCCTGACCATGGAGCATGGCAGACCCGAACTGGTGCAGGAGGACAGCGAAGATGCTTTGCGCTTCAACATCTCCCATACGTGTTCTTCGATCGCGTGGGCCTTCTCTCGCGGGAAGCCGTGCGGAGTAGATGTTGAGCAGGTGCGCTATGACTCCCCGATCACGCCGCTTACTGAGGCAAGCTGCTCGCCAGAAGAGCGACACCGGCTCTCGCTTCTTCACGGCGCTGCGAAGACGCTGGAGTTCTACAGGATCTGGTGCCTGAAGGAGGCGGTGCTGAAAGGTTGCGGCCTTGGTCTCATCGATCATCTCGACAGCATCACCACGCACGAAGTGGGCGCCGGCCATTTCCGGGCCGAAGACCGGATGCGACGGATCCCCGACCAGGAGTCGTGGTTCCTTCAAGCCCAGCCACACGGCGATTCGCATATGTTGGCAATCGCTTACCGGCAGGACGTGGGGTGGAAGCCCACTATACAGATCATGCATGTTGATGAACGCTGCATCCCGCGCAGCGGTGCAGACCTGCGGTGTCCTGCGTACCTGGGCGCCAATGCTCCCGTTCCGCGGCTGAACAGGCCCGTGGTCGCTTTGCCTTGCCTGGCCTGGCCTGATCCGCTGGTCCCCTGACGGATGGCCGCGAGGTGCCGTGCGCCTTCTAGCGGCCGCTTGCGAGCTGACTACCAATCACGAATGTTTGACGGCGCCCGTGCGCCTGGTTGTTATCACCGCCGGAGGAGGAGTGTCCCCATGTGTCCCCTTGCGCTGAGGCGCGGAAAGAAAGTCTTCATGACCGCAATGAGCCTTATCCTGGCAGTGGCCGGTGCCGTTATTCCATTACGAGGTTCCGGCGACGGATCAGCGAACGTGCTGACCTTTCGCAACGAGTCCGGCCATGCCATGACCGTCACAACGGCACGACGACTCGATTTAAAGGGCGCATTTTTCCAGAGTCTTGGTACCAACGGCCGCTCCTGCGTCCATTGCCATCAACCTGACGCAGCCTGGAGCATCACGCCCGCCGGTCTGAAACGTGTTTTCGATGAGACCGATGGGCTCGATCCGGTCTTTCGAACCATCGATGGCGCCAACAGCCCTGGTGCTGACGTTTCTACGGTCGGCAAGCGGCGTACCGCGTACAGCATGCTGCTGAACAAGGGTGTGATCAGGGTTGGCCTGCCCATACCGCCGAATGCGGAGTTTGAACTCGTTAAGGTGGATGACCCGTATGGGTTCGCTTCCGCAGCTGAGCTGTCCCTGTTTCGTCGGCCCTTACCGGGTACGAACGTTCGATTCATCAGCGCAGTGATGTGGGACGGAAGAGAAACCTCCATTCCGATCGGAACCCTGGCAAGCCTGAAGGAGAACCTTAAACGACAGGCGTTGGACGCAACCATGGGCCACGCGCAGGCTTCCGCGCCGCCGACTCAGGCGCAGATCGACGACATCGTCGAGTTTGTCTTCGGCCTGCATACCGCCCAGACGTGGGATGAGTCAGCAGGCACGCTCTTCGCACGGGGAGCACGGGGTGGGCCTGCGGCCGTCACAGGGCAGGAGTTCTACATCGGCATCAATGACCCGATCGGAATGAATCCCACCGGAGCAACCTTCGATCCCGCCGCAATGCGGCTGTTCACCTCATGGAAGAATCTGAAGTCGACGACCAGTGACCCAACGGACTGGGGCGACGGCCGGGATCGAAATGCTGCCCGTGAAGCGACTGCGCGCGGCGAGCAGCTCTTCAACACCCGAACATTCGCGATCGCCAACGTGGGCGGGCTGAACGATGTCCTCAAGGCGCCCGTGCTCCAGGGCACATGCACCACCTGTCACGATACGCCGAACGTGGGCAATCACTCCGTGTCGATGCCGCTCAACATTGGTATCTCGGACGAGTCCCGCCGCACACCGGACATGCCGCTGTATACAATGCGGAACAAAGTAACCGGCCAGGTCATCCGAACGACCGATCCTGGACGAGCTCTAATTACGGGCAAGTGGTCGGACATGGGCCTGTTCAAAGGCCCTGTGCTGCGGGCGCTCGCTGCACGTCCGCCGTTCTTCCACGATGGTTCTGCGGCGACGCTCGCCGACGTGGTGGAGTTCTATAACACCCGCTTCGAAATGGCGCTTACCGCTCAGGAGAAAGCTGACCTGGTCGCGTTTCTACGAGCGTTGTAGGGTAGCGATCGAAAGCTCGGTGCTTCCCCCCGGACTCCAGCAGAAGTGCGGGACCGAGGCACCGGGCTCGCTACCCCGCAGCATGACTACTTGTCACCGTACAGCCCGATGAGCTGCCGCGTGGCAGAGTCGACCATCATCTCGCCGGAACCCTCAGCGACTCTCGCACTCACCACCTCATAGGCACCCTGCGGATATGCCTTACGATCAGGAACATAGCCCACACTGCCGTTCGCGAGTTCCGCAATTACCGTGTGCGGGAACGGAGAAGCCTGCTTGATTGCAAGCCCGTGCTCGACAAAGATCTCGCCGGGCAGAGCAACGAAGGCGATGCTGCGGCCGAGGGATATGGTCTGAACCTCGGCCTCCAGAGGCTTGCCCTTGCGATCGATGACATCGACGATCTTGAAGGCCTTCACCAGATCGTTGAATGGCGCGGCCTCTTTCTTATCGAATGTTGCCGCCGTGGTCCGTGCCCAGTCAACTTCGTTTGGCTCAATCTCAGGTAACGGGAGTTGCAGGGTTTCACTCGTCGCCTTGATGAAACCGACGTCCACAGTTGCTGCATGTTGGAGCTTCCTGAGTACCTCCGCAGCAAGCACTGCGCCGATCCTTGCAGCTTCACCGTGCCCCTTTTGCGGGTCGCGAATGGAAACATCGCGATGATTCAGGTTGCCGGCACAACCGATCGTGAAGACGGTCACGAGGTCCTTGCCCTTGGCGGCGCTAAGAATCTGGCTCAACATATACGGGTAATCAGCCGAGTACTCCTGGCCACCAACCGTGTCGAGATGCAGGGCATAGTTTACATAGATCGCGATCGGCTTTCCATCGGTCCCGTGAAAGTACACAATCGGCACGGAGCCATCGATCGGACCGGCAGGACGATCGATCTTCGGATCG
>DASQEG010000057.1:0-2604 GCA_035633775.1 Bryobacteraceae bacterium | reverse complement strand
TCCACCTGCTTTGCCAGCAACCCTATCCTGAGATCGCCGGTGATGACCTTGACGAAGTACTTGACCGTGGCCGGCCGATAAGTCCGGAAGGCATGAGCCAGTGTCTGGACCTTCTCGGCCGTCTTCATCTTGAATAGCCGTGCGTAGAGCAGTTCCGCATCGGTGAGCGACATGGGACACTCCAGCGACTTCCCTCGCATGAGCAGACTGACAGTCTCGCCGGTGTCACCCGTCTCGCGATGGCAGATCGACCACATGTCGCGGCTCACCTGTGTTGCTTCGACGGCCGCGTCGCGCAAGGTAGCTCCGCCGACTGAAAACTTACCGTCACCGCCCTGAATGGGTCCGCAGCAGAGGAATCGAACTGCCCGTGCCAGGTCCGGATCGCCCAGGTGCTGGAGGTACGCAGAAAGTATGCTCACCTTGCGAAGGCGCGACGACCACGACGCGATGGCCTCGCATGCGGCGGCAAGCTCGTCCATCAGCTCTCCTGCGCCTCCTCAGCTGCACGAGCTGCCGCCGCGCGGGGCGCCCGGGCGTCGATGCCGCGTTCCCGGAGCACACCGGCGAAGGGTTCCGTGTACCCGTGCACCACATCCACTTCACGAGCTCCGCTCCGCTCGACGATGGCCAGAAGCTCCTCATAGTCGGCGTGATCTGAGTAAGGGATCAGCACCTCCGCGCCTGCACGGCTTCGGGCGTTGTCGAGGGCAGCCCAGCCCGACACATAAGCAAGCCGGTAGTTGCGTCCGCTTGCTTCGAGATAGTTGCGAAATCCCGGTACAACTACAAGCGCCTTTGCCTCCGGATCGCGAGCGGCATATGGCCGCCATCCGGGAAAGGAGAACCCTGCTTCCTCATAGGCTGGGATCAGCCGGCCGATCGCCCCATGCACCGAGGGTGCGATTCCAGCCTGGCACAGTGTGTGCACGATCTCCTGACCGCGCCCCAGGGGGTAGCCGACGAATACCGGCGTCGTGCCATCGGCAAGGCACTCGCGCGTGAATTCGATGATTCGCCGACAGGCAGTGTCACGATCCAGAAACGAAAAGATCGGAAGTCCGAACGTCGATTCAATGATCAGCCTGTCGCAGGGAACCACCACGGTGGTCTCACCGCACATCGGAGGTCGCAGCTTGATGTCACCGGTATAGACAAGCCGCTCCCCGGAGAACTCGATCAGAAGCTGCGCTGCCCCCAGGATGTGGCTTGCCGGGAAGGCGGTCAGAGACGCGCCGCGAAATTGGACGGGCTCACCCCACTGCATCGGCTGAAGCAGCTGCGGCACGGCTTCGTCCTCGGGCCACCGCAATCGATAAATCCGAAGCGTTTCTGGTGTGGCGAAGACGTGTCCGTGCAAACCACGAGCATGATCACTGTGGGCGTGGCTCAGCCATGCCGTCTGGCAGCAATCCTGTGGATCGAGCCAGAGGTCGATGTCCGCTACATGAATGCCCTTGTCGCCGAAGCGTACGTCCACACATGCACGATGCCCGTATCCCCCGCGCGGTTACACTATCACGCATGAGACGGGCCCTGCTTCCGGTGCTTCTGCTCTCTGCGTGCCTTCTCGATGCACAGTCCCGACGGATTCTGTACGTGACGCACTCGGCCGGTTACCGGCACGAATCCATCGAGGCCTCGACGCAGGTGCTGCGTGCGCTTTCACCGCAGCTGGAGGTGACGGCGACTGAAGATCTCTCCACAATCACTGAGCAGAATCTGCGCTCGTATCACGCTGTGCTGTTTTTCACGAGTGGAGAACTGGCCCTCAGTGCGGACCAGAAGTCGGCGCTGCTCGATTTCGTGCGGAGGGGCGGCGGCTTCGGCGGCGTCCACAGCGCTACGGACACCCTTTACACGTGGCCTGAGTATGGCGAGTTGATCGGCGGTTACTTCGATGGCCACCCATGGGTGCAGCCGGTTCGGATCGATGTTGAAGATCCCGAGCATCCCGCCGCGGCGCATCTCAAGCCGTCCTTCACGATCATGGACGAGATCTATCAGTTCCGCAACTTTAGCCGAAACCGGGTGCGGGTGCTGATGACGCTCGACACGGACTCAGTTGACCGTAACGCACAGGGCGCACATCGGCATACTGCTGATTTCCCGATTTCGTGGGTGCGGCAGTACGGTTCGGGGAGGGTGTTCTACACGGCGCTCGGACACTTTGAAGGCACGTGGCGCGACGTCCGGTTTCAGCAGGCTCTCGCAGGTGCGCTTGAATGGCTTACTGGCCGGACTAATGCGTCGGCAACTCCGCGGACGTCGACTCAATCTGCTCAGGTCGCACTTGTCGTCAACGCGTTCCGGGCTGATCCGGCCGATCGCATCGCCCCACGTTCCTGGATCAGTATCTATGGCTCAAACCTTACATCGGGTTCCACGATGCAAAGTGGCGGAGGTCGCAGTTTGGCCGGTACATCGGCGACGGTCGCTGGGCTGCCGATCCGCCTGGTCTTTGCATCTCCAACGCAACTGAACGGGCTGATGCCGGACGGCCTCCCCGAAGGAGACACGAATCTGGAGGTAAGCAGTCGGGACAGCCCACAGCCCGCCGTCCGGCCCGTGGCGATCGTCACCTCGGCTCCGGGTTGCGTGGCC
>DASQEG010000056.1:0-3998 GCA_035633775.1 Bryobacteraceae bacterium | reverse complement strand
ATACGCTTCCGGTTCAGGCGCCAGGATTCACAACGTTCGAGAGAAAGGGCGTCACGGTAGCGACACAGCGCTTTCTGACATTCGACGCGAAGCTCGACGTCGGTGAGGTGACCCAGACGGTGATGGTCACAGAGGAGGTGCTTCTCATCGAATCATCAAACGCCTCCACAGGACAGGTAATTGACAGGCAGAAGCTGGTCGATCTGCCCAACCTCGGACGCAATCCGTTCATGATGTAGAAGATCGCGCAGACCGTAGTCCGTGCAGGGAATCCCAACTTCAATCGGATGCAGGACCAGAGTGGATCCTCACAGACCAGCATCGCCGGCGGTCCGGTGCGAGGCAACAGCTATCTGCTCGACGGTGTCGCGATTACAGACACACAGAATCGTGCGGTCATCATCCCAACGATTGAATCCGTGCAAGAGGTGAAAGTTCAGGCGAACACGTATGACGCCGAGATGGGCCGTACAGGGGGTGGCGTATTCAATACATAGCTGAAATCGGGATCGAACGGACTGAACGGGAGTGTGTTCGGGTACATGCGCGAGACGTCATGCATGGCCAACGCCAACATTTCCGAACATCACCATGGAGACCTTCTCGAATCTTGGCGTGAGCAACAACCAGTTCGATGTATATGCATCACGCAACTTCATGACCGGAGTTTCGAAATTCATCGGCCGCCACAACCTGAAGGCAGGATTCGATTACCGGCGCATGAGCATCACGGGAATTACCTTCGGCAATAACGCCGGCCTGTTCGCGTTCAGCCACGTGTTCACTCGCGCCAACGTTGCCGCGGCCGACGCGGGAATGGCAGCGACGTGGCTTCGCTGCTGCTGGTTACCCGACGACGCTTTCCAGCGATCTCGGGAGCAAGCTGCACCAGTTCCTTGACTACTATGCAGGCTTTATCCACGACGACTTTCGCGTAAGTGCGAAACTGACGTTGAATCTCGGTTTGCGATATGAATATGAGACTGGTCTGAGGGCCCGGGACAACGCCCTGATCGTCGGCTTCGATCGGACGGTAGTTCCCGGTCCGGGGATGCGCGGGGGTGTGATGTACGCGGGTACAAATGGCTATCCAACGCAAACGGGCAACCTGACCGCCGTTAAGTTGTCACCGCGCCTGGGTATGGCTTACGCCATGAGCAGCAGGATGACTGTGCGCGCCGGCTATGGCCTCTTCTGGGCTCCGATTCCGTACAGCCTGCAAACGCCTATCGGCTTCAGGCAGAACAACTCGCTTCCCAGTTCACTCGACGGCGATGCAACTCCTGCGGTCATGCTCGACAATCCTTATCCGAACGGCCTGCTGGTGCCGGTAGGCGGCTCGCTCGGCTATATGGCAGGTGCGGGAACGTCTGTGACCGTGATCGATCAGGAGCGCCGCTCGCCGATGGTGCACCAGTACTCATTCGACGTACAGCGCGAGGTAGGCTGGGGGACCACGGTGGCAGTCGGATACGTTGGCAGCCTCGGCAGGCAGATGGTTCTGGGGATGGGCGCTGTAAACATCAATCAGCTGGCGCCGGAGCATCTGTCAGCTGGGGCGGCTCTCAACAGCACGGTCGCGAATCCGTTCTATCAGGCCGGAGGACCGGGTTTGGTAGGTGCAAGAAACATCAGCCTCTCGCAATCGTTGAGACCCTTTCCGCAGTTCACGAGCGTCAATCTGAACAACGTAGACCAGAACCAGTCGCGATATGACTCGCTTGTCGTCAAGGGCCAGAAGCGGGCCACTGACGGCCTCAGCTTCGTGGCCACCTGGACGTGGTCGAAGTTCATGGACGCCTCGTTTGGCGGGCCAGGGAACAACCTGAACACCGGCGGGGGCGTACAGGACACGTACAACCTCCACGACGAATACGCACTCTCAATCGTTCATGCGCCGCACCGCCTCGCTGCAGGTGCGACGTACGAGCTTCCCTTTGGACGGGGCAAGACGACGATGGCCAGCAGCAGAATTCTCGATGCCGTTGCAGGGGGCTGGAGCCTGAACGCAATCAGCGTCTTTCAAAGCGGCTTCCCCCTCGCTATCCGCCAGCAGAGCAACAACAACAGCGTGATTGGCCGGCTTAACCAGAGACCGAACGCCACGGGTGTCCCGCCGGAGGTGGAAGGCTCATTCGCTCAGAGGCTCGATGGTTGGGTGAACCCTGCCGCTTTTTCACAGGCCCCCACATTCACCTTCGGCAACGTCTCTCGGACCATCAGCATGCGCGGCCCCGGTCAGGCGAGCTGGACATGAGCATCTTCAAGACGTACACCATTGCCGAACGCCTGAAAGCGCAGTTTCGTGCAGAGGCTCTCAACGCATTCAACACACCCATGTTTCGCAGCCCGGAGACTCGCGTCGGTAACGCAAACTTCGGTCGCGTGACTTCACAGGCAAACTTCCCCCGCATGCTGCAACTCGGGGTACGAATCTTCTTCTAAGGAGCACCGGTCACATGATGAACACACAGATTAGCCGTCGAAACTTCGGACGGACTGCCGCACTGCTCGGTGCCGCGAGTACGCTGCCGTTTCCTAATGAGCACGCACTTGCGCAGCTCTCGATGATCGGGCCGCTGCCGGCGGACGCCGTAAAGATAAACGCCAACGAGAACCCGATGGGGCCGTGCCCCGAAGCCGTCGAGGCCATGATGGGAGTGATTCGCGGAGGTGGCCGTTACCTTTACGAGGAAACGTTCAATTTCGGTCGCGTCCTGGCCGAGCAGGAAGGACTGAGGCCCGACTACGTTCGGCCCTTTCCAGGATCGAGCGAACCGCTGCATCGCGCGGTGCTTGCATTCACGTCTCCCGAAAAGAGCTTCGTAACCGCCGATCCAGGGTATGAGGCGGGAGAGCGTGCTGCTCAGGTCGTGGGTGCCAGGGTTGTTAAAGTTCCCCTGACCAGCGGTCATGCGCACGACGTCAAGGCGATGGCGAAGGCAGACCCGAACGCAGGGTTGATCTACGTCTGCAATCCTAATAACCCGACGGGAACACTGACGCGTCGTGCCGACCTCGATTGGCTGGTCGCGAACAAGCCCGCAGGTGCCGTGGTCCTCGTCGATGAGGCGTACATTCACATCGCACCGTCCGGTAAAGTGAGCTCCGATATGGTCGCGGCCGACAAGGACGTGCTCGTCCTGCGGACGTTCTCGAAGCTTTATGGCATGGCGGGGCTCCGCGCCGGAGCAGCGATGGCGCGGCCTGACATCCTTGCGAAGATCTCGCAGTATGGAGCCGGAGCTCTTCCGGTCACCGGCATGGTGGGTGCGACCGCATCCCTGAAGTCCAAAACTCTGGTGCCGGAGCGGCGCAAGATCATCGCCGACGTTCGCACGGACGTCTTTGAGTTTCTCGATAAGAAGGGGATGAGTTTTGTTACTTCTGACAGCAACAAGTTCATGCTCGACGTGAAGCGGCCCGGGTATGAGGTGGTGAACGCGATGGCCGCCGAGAAGGTCTTCATCGGGCGTGTGTGGTCCGCATGGCCGACGCACGTCCGTGTATCGATCGGCACCAGGGAGGAGATGGCTAAGTTCAAAACTGCAATCACAAAGGTAATGCAGGCGTAGGTGGAGCATGCCCTCGAAATACAGTCTCCGGCAACTGGGAGGAGACGCAGCGGGCGGCACGATCGCGGCTTTGATCGCGCTGCCGTATGGGCTCGCAATGGCCTCGCTGATCGGTTTGCCTCCCGTGCTGGGGCTGTTCACCTCGTTGCTGACAGCCCCCATCACGGCCCTCGTTGGCGCAATCCCGTACTGATCGGCGGCACGGCGAGTGTGACCGTGCCGTTCATAGCCCTAGGGGTGCTGGGGCAGGGAAGTGCCGGAGCGGCCAAGGTGTGCCTCGCTGCATCGGTCTTCATGATGGCGTTTTGCGTTCTGCGTCTCGGCCGGCATCTTGCGCGCGTGCCGCAGTCCGTAGTCGCGGGATTTTCCTGCGGCATCGGAGCGCTGATGATCATTGCACAACTGCGTACAGGGACTGGTATT
>DASQEG010000055.1:0-3063 GCA_035633775.1 Bryobacteraceae bacterium | reverse complement strand
TCACGCTGACCAGCTATCTGTTCGTGTACACGCCACTGAAGCGACGGTCGCCGCACTCCACGACTCTGGGCGCGATCCCGGGAGCCATGCCGCCCGTTATAGGGTTCGCGGCTGCACGCGGCGAACTGACCGTCGAAGCGGCCATCCTGTTCGGCATTCTGTTCCTCTGGCAATTCCCGCACTTCTATTCGATTGCCTGGCTCTACCGCGAAGACTACGGGCGGGCCGGCATCCAGATGCTGCCCGTAGTCGACTCGACGGGCGAGCGTACTGCGCGGCAGATCCTGTTTACTGCGTTGCTGCTGGTTCCGGTGAGCCTGCTTCCAGCGCTGGCCGGCATGACAGGGCCGTGGTACAGCGCAGGCGCCCTTATCCTCGGCGCCATGTACCTCTACTTTAGCCTCCGGATCTCGCGTGAGCGCACGCTGGTCGCTGCTCGTCATGTGCTGCTGAGCTCGATCGTCTACTTGCCCGCGCTGTACGTCCTGCTGATCGCTGACCGCACAAGATTGTGAGACGTCGTTACCTACCGGGAGTCGTAGCGTGGCTGCTCGCTCTTGTGGGCTGCAACTCCGGGTCGACGCTGGCCAGTTATGGAGTGGTGCCCGATTTCCTCCTCACAGACCAGTCTGGCCAGTCGTTCGACAGCAAGCAACGCCTGAACGGTAAGGTCTGGGTCGCGAACCTGATCTTCACCACCTGCAATGGCCCTTGTCCGCGCATGAGTGCTCAGTTCCGCAAATTGCAGAACGAACTCGGAAGCAAGCCGGATTTCCGGCTCGTTTCCATCACCATCGATCCTGCTCGGGACACACCGACCGCCCTCGCCGCCTACGGCCGGAACTTCGGGGCGACGGGCGAGACGTGGTCGCTGCTCACCGGGTCGGCCGCCGACCTGCAGAAGCTCAGCCTCGATACTTTCCACCTTGCGCGCATCGACGGGAATCTGGAACATGGGACGCGCTTCGTGCTCGTGGACAAGCAGAGCCGTATTCGCGGGTACTACGACAGTGCCGATCCGGAAGAGATGCGGAAGCTCACCGCTGACGTGAACACGCTCCTTCAGGGTGCCTGATGAGCGCTCGTGACCTTCCGGCTCTGAATGCGGCGCTGAACGCTACCGCGACAGTCCTCCTCATATACGGCTGGACGCTGATCCGCAGGCGCAGGATTGAGCAGCACCGGCGCATCATGCTGACCGCTTTCGGCGTCTCGGTCGCCTTCCTGATCAGCTATTTGGCTTATCACGCGCAGGTGGGCTCCGTCCGCTTTCAGGGCACCGGAACCATTCGGACCGTCTACCTCTCCATTCTGCTGACGCACACCGTACTTGCCGCGATTGTGCCTTTCCTGGCCGTCCTTTCGTTGTGGCGAGGCTGGACGGGAGACTATGAGCGCCACCGCGCCATCGCTCGATGGACGCTGCCTATCTGGCTGTATGTAAGCGTGACGGGCGTAGTCGTGTACTGGATGCTCTACCAGCTTTAGCAGCGCTCACCGGGAAGGCGACGCAGGTAAGCTCGAACTGCATCGCGGATACCCGCACCGTCATTGAACAGCCACAGCCTCGTGGCATGCCAGTCGACGCTCGCTTCCTGCACCGCGTCCCTCAGGCCATGTGTGCGATGAACGAAGATGTCCTGCAGAAAGATGTGCAGCAGTTCGTGGACCACCGTGTTCACCACAACGAACGGGAACCTGTTGGGGTGCGCGAACTCCATCGCGACGACGCACAGATGGAAGCCCTCGTAAACGGTTGCGACGCCTGCAACAGAGCGGCCGCGCGCCCAGGCAAGCGGCACGCGATCGGTCAGCACGACGTTCACCATCGTCCGTTCCAGCATGTCGAAACGCGGTCGCCCTGAAGGGTAGCTCCGAAGATCGCCGACCCGCTCGACCGTGCGCAGCGCAACGCCGCAGCGCTCGAAGCTGCGAACGGCTTCGCCCCACACATCATCCAGAAACTCTCGTACCTGTTCCTCGCTGGTTCGTGCCCGCCGGTTTACAAGACGCAGAACAGGCACCTCCAGGCGCGTGACACTGCCGTTCATTCCTGTGCTCGGATCTCCTCGATCTCACGTTGTAGTGCCGCGGCCTGCCTGCGACGCCGCTGGATGCGCACAACCGTCCAAGCGATCAATAACAGGAGGAGCGGCGCTGCATCGATCAGCCGGCGTGGTTGCGGCATCACGCGTCGAACCAGGATCGTTCCCATGACAGTCAGAGACAGCGCGAGCGGGCCGTGCCACAGCCAGCCGTTCGCGAGGTGATCGCGTCTGCGCTCGAGCACCTCTCGGTAGAACCGGGCCGCGGGAGCAGCAACTCCGGCGGTTGGGCTGCGTCCTGGCCAGATCTGATCGCGGTAGCGGTAAAGCATCGCTGCACTCCAGACTGCCACGAGGATTCCCGTAATGAGTACCAGTAAGTTCGGCGCATCGAACTTCCAGTGCATCAACATCAGGAAGAACAGCGCCGCGCCAACGCTTGTTAGCAACTCATGTCGGGTGGTCGTAAACAACTCCCTGGCACGGTCGTCCAGGGATTCAGGTGACGGCATAGGACTCCTTTCAGCCGGCTGGTTGCGCCAGATTTCGCCCGGGTCCATCGGTGGGCGTGGTTCAGGCATGATGCTGCTCCCCGCGAAACCTTCGCGCCAGGATGTTCTTGATCCGGTGAATCTTCGTTGCTACGTAAGCCGGCGAAAGGCCGGTGATTTCACCAATGGTGGTCGCGTCCAGGTCTTCCAGGTAGGACAGCATGATCTGGCGGTCAAGCGGCTTCAACTCGTGAATCAGTCGTGACAGATGTTGCAGTGCCCGGTCGCGGTCGATGTCGGGAAGGTCCTCACCTAACGTGCCGTCCGCCTCTTCCAGCGTCACAAGTCTGCTGTTTCTTCGCTGCTCCCGGCCGACGTACGACACTGCTGTGTTGTGCGCCACGCGGAGTGCCCAGGTCTTGAGTGAGCACCGGCCGTCGAACTGCTGCAGGCTGCGCCAGATCTGGATGTGAATCTCCTGGCGGAGATCGTCGCGTTTCTCAGGGTCGGCTTCGTAGCCTGCAGCT
>DASQEG010000054.1:0-3423 GCA_035633775.1 Bryobacteraceae bacterium | reverse complement strand
GCGGCGTTCACCAGGATGTGCAACGTCGCCAGTGCCCCAGGTTCCGTGACTATGGAGTGGCGGGGCGGGCAGGGCACTTTTCAACTTACTGGTGAGGCCTGCGAGTGGGACGCGACTTCAACGGCAACCTGGGTAGACTTCTTCCCCATCAAGGGCACCGGTCCTGGACAGGTCGGCTACACCGTCTACCCCAACATGTCCGGCCTCACGAGGACAGCTCAGATCCAGGTCGGAACGGCTGTGATGACCGTGACCCAGAAGCCGAGCGGCATCTCCAACCAGCGACGCTTCCTGCAGGTGCTTTACTACAACTTCATGAACCGGCTTCCGTCCGATCAGGAGATCGCGAACTGGGAGACGCACCTGAACGGCGGCGTGCCGCGCTACGTAATTGCAGAGTCATTCCTGAATTCGCCCGAATTTGCTCAGGGCGGGAAGTACGTGGCAGGCCTCTACGTTGGTCTTCTGAACCGCGACGCTGAATACACTGGATGGTTGTTCATCCGGGGCGCCATGATCTCCGCGGTTGTGTCACCCGACGGACTCGTCAATAACTTCATCACCAGCGAAGAGTTCCTGCTTAACAACGGTAGCCTGTCAGACGAAGACTACATCCGCATGCTCTACCGGCAGGCCCTCGGGCGAACAGGAGGTGCGGGGGAGGTGACCGGATGGGTACAGACGATGCGTACCCCGCCCAACAACCGGGTTGTGGTCGGCCGTTCGTTCCTAAGAAGCCCTGAGTTCGTCGCCGGTGCGGGCGCGCGCCTCACAACATTTCTCCTGTACGCGACGCTGCTCGCACGAGATCCGTCGAAGGCTGAACGCGCGTTGATGATCGACCGGATCTCTCACGGAACTCCTGTATCCACCCTCATCGCTGAGCTGATCGACAGCGCTGAATTCAGCGCATTGCTGCAGTAGGATCTAACGTCAGAAATAGATCTTTGCCCCGAGCACGATCCTCCTCGCATCCAGCGTCGACGTGTACTGGCCGAACGTGCCGCTAACCTGACGGCCTGTGGCGTCAAACCTGGCAGCGGTGTCGACTGCTGAGAAGTTCGTGTGATTGAACACGTTGTAGAACTCGAATCGGAGCTGCAAGCGCCGGCCTTCATTTGCGGAAAACGGGAAGTTTTTGTACAGGGACATGTCCCACATGTGCGTGCCCGGTCCGCGGATCGGAGTTCGGGACGCGTTCCCGATGCCCAGCTCGGCTCGTGAGGGCGGCTGGACGACCTCGGTCCGGAAGTGCCTCTGTGGCGTACGCTCCTCCTTCGGCAGCACTGGATCTCCCGTCAGGTTCACACGTGTGTCGATACCTGCGCCACTGCCGCCGACCACGTCTGCGCCAGAGACGAGCGAATAGGTAAGCCCCAGCGGAGTACCGCTGATCAGAGAGGTCACGCCCGCAATATCCCAGTTGTCGAACACCCAGCGCACCAGCGGATTCGGCAGGAGTGTGCTTAGCCTCGGCACATTGTACGTGTAATTGAGTACAAAGTTGTGTGTGCGGTCGTAGTTCGACAGGCCGTAGTTGCGGCTTCGGTAATTCAGCACAGGGTTGACGGTTTCGTCGTTGCCGTTTACCAGATTCAACGCCTTCGACCAGGTGTAGGCCAGGCCGAACTGCAAACCGCGGGAGAAGCGCTTGTTCACCTGCGTTTGCCACGAATGATAGTTGGAGGTTGAGGCCATCTCGACGTAGAGGATGTCGCCGTATCCCGGAAGAGGGCGCAGGAAGTTGTCCGGCAGAGGCGTGTTGCCGGTGGTCGGATCGACGTTCTGCGCGGCGAAGCGCGCTCCGTAAGGAACCGGATTCAGGTTCCGCCGCTGCAACAGGTGCCGGCCGACGCTGCCAACATACGAGGTATCGAGAACCACCGCCCATCCCAGATTCTGCTGGATGCCGAAGCTCCAGTTGTACACGGTTGGCGGCTGGTAATCACGTTCAATAGCAAAGACGGTCTGAGGGCTGGTCCGCAGCGGCGTGCCCGCGAGGTCCGCGATGGTGGTGTACGTTGCTGTGTTGGTGATCGTCAGAGGCGGCTGCTCGCGGTGGCGGATGATCTGGTCATCGTTGAAGCGGTCGTAGAAGATACCTGCGCCGCCACGGATTGCGGTGCGGCCGTTACCGAACAGGTCCCACGCAAATCCAAGCCTCGGAGCGATTTGGATGGGTGGGCGGTTCACGAGATGCTGGTTTGCGATCTGCATCCCCTGAAACGGGGTGACGCCTGACGCAAACTGACCGATCACGGCCGCGGGAACCTCCTGCCCGGTTGCCGGATCCAATCCGACGCGCAGACCTGCCGCGTTGCGAATCGGACGGACCAATGCAGGCTGCTTCGATGGATCGTAGGTTGCGGGGTCGAAGAATGCGAGTTGATCGCCTTCGCTCCAGGTTGGCTGGATGAAGTAGAACCGTACTCCGGCGTCGAGCGTGAATCGTCGGGTAACCTTCCAGGTGTCCTGAGCGAACCATTCGACGTTCAGATACCGTCCGTGCCCGTGGGGATGATTTGTTGATTCCGTGTAGCTCTGAACGCTTCCAAGCAGAGCGTTTGAGTACGCGTAATTGGAGTCAAGGGGATTGTTTACATCGCGATTGAAGTTGAACGTGCCGTTGAACGATGATCCACGTGCCGCGTTGCGCGTCGTACGCTCGATGTAGATACCGAACTTGGTAGTGTGTGACCCCGAGATCCACGAGACGTTGTCCGACCAGTTCCAGATGTTGTTGGTGCCGAAGAACGGGTACCGGTTCTCGATGTTTAGAATACCTGCATTCAGCACGCCGCCAAAGTTGACGTTCGGAACCAGATTGTCCGGATTTGCAGATGGATAGAACTGCGGCACTGTCAGGCCGATTGCGCTGCGCTGATTTCTTTGCAGACCCTCGTCCGTGAGTGGATCCACGGTCTGTTTTGCGCGGTTGACGCCGAACGTAAACTCATTTACAACCGTCGGCGTGAACGTATGGATGAGCGTCGCTACAGACCCGGCAGAACGGATCTGATACTTGATGGGTAGCTGGGGCCAGCTGGAACTGGCCAGTACGAAGTCGAACTCGCCCTTGAATGCCTCGTAATCATTGATCCCGCGCCAGTAAAACTGCGTCTTCGGGCCGATGTTCCAGTCAATGCGCAAGATGGAATCCCGCCGCGGCTGATCTACTGTGGACTGAATCAGGGCGTTGTACGACCGTGCCGGATCCGTTGCGTTCGGCAGCGGCAGCATGTTCAGCAGAGCCTGTCCGTTGCGATCGATGCGATTTGGCGGGATGATGTTGCCCGCGAACGGCTGCCTTGTAAGCGGATCGATGATCTGGATCAATGAGCCATTCTGATCGAAGGTCTGCGAGAAGTCGCCGCGGCGTTCGGCTGCCGTGGGAAAGGTCCGGCGCTGAAGAGAAGTGGGATA
>DASQEG010000053.1:0-4002 GCA_035633775.1 Bryobacteraceae bacterium | reverse complement strand
GTGGTCCTCTGGCTTGCTCTGGAGATCAGCGGCGGGTCAGGCGGTGGTCACCGGGCACGCGTTCCTGTTCCGTTCTAATCTTAGAGCGTGCCGTCCGTCATTGTGGCAGGCGCCGGCCTGGCCGGACTCGCCGCCGCGGCTGTGCTCAGTGAAGCGGGATGCGAGGTCGACATTTACGAGTCGCGCCCGTACCCCGGCGGCCGTGCAACTTCCTACGCTATTCCGTCAGGGACCGAAGAGATGCGCGTGGTGGACAACTGCCAGCACATACTCCTTCGCTGCTGTACGAACCTGCTTGATTTCTACCGGCGTCTTGGCGTGTCAGGGCGCCTGACGTTCCACGACAAATTCTACTGGATCGAACCCGGCGGGCGGACGTCCGTTTTCCGTTCCGGGAATCTCCCTGCTCCGGCGCACTTCGCGGAATCGTTCACTACACTCAAGTTCCTTGGCGTCCGTGAGAAGGTTGCGGTCGCGCGAGCGATGCTGGCGGCGCGCGCAGACCGGCGCTCGTATGAGGAGCTGGACGCCATGTCAATGCAGGATTGGCTGGTCGAGCACACGCAGCCGCTTCGCGCAATCGAATCGTTCTGGCGCCAGGTGCTCGTAAGCGCAGTGAACGAAGAGCTCGAGAGCATGTCCGCCTGGCACGGTCTGCAGGTTGTGAGGCTCGGCTTTCTCGCCACCCGAGATGCAAGTCAGATGGGCGTCCCGGATGTCCCGTTGGGCGACCTTTATCGTGCCGAGTTTTGGCGGCGCTTTCCCGCTACCCGCTTCCATTTTCGACAGGGAGTAGCAAGCATCGGCCATGTGTGCCGCCTCGCCAGCGGCGTCGAGCAGCGCGCCGATTACTACGTAAGTGCGGTTCCATTCGACAAGGTCGAGGCCATGGTCACCGGGTATTCAGCGCCGTTGCTCGAACACTCGCCTATCACCGGCGTTCATCTCTGGTTTGATCGGGCTATCACTGATCTTCCTCATGCCACACTGCTGGAGCGCGACATTCAATGGGTGTTCAATAAGGGCTCCGGGCGGCAGCTGGAACTCGTGATTAGCGCGTCTCGAAGTTTAGTTGGCATGAGTCGCGCCGACGTGTTGGACATGTGCGTTCGTCAGCTCGCTGAGTACTTTCCTGCAGTTCTTGACGCGCAGCTCCTGCATGGCCTTGTCTCAAAAGAGATCAAGGCCACCATCGCGGCCATACCGGGCACGGGGGCACGCCGCCCGGGCTGCACAACCCCGCTTTCCAACGTCTTCGTAGCTGGCGACTGGACAGCAACTCGCTGGCCGTCAACGATGGAGGGGGCGGTTCGATCCGGCTACATCGCGTCTGAGTCGGTTCTGCGGGCGGCCGGGATACCGACAAAGGCCTGTGTTGCAGACATTGATGGAAGTTCCTGGTCATAATAGGGATATGCTGTCCCGTTGCCGCAGTCTGCTTGCGCTGCTGTTTAGTGCAGGTCTCGTGATCGGTGCAGAATCTGACACTCGCATCAAGGTGGAAGTGTTGACGCTCGGCGGGAAGCCGATTGATCGGGCGGCGGTGATCGTCGATTTCGTCGAGGGTCGCTCAGTCACTAAGCTCGGCAAGAAGAGCCTGACGCACTGGGAAGTACGGACGAACCAGGAAGGCATTGCAAAGTTGCCTGCTCTGCCTCCAGGCAAGGTACGCGTGCAGGTCGTTGCTCGCGGATACCAGACCTTCGGGCAGACTTACGACATCGAGGAGCCCGAAAAGACGCTCACGATCAAGCTGAATCCGCCGCAACCCCCTCACTCCGAGCATCAGTAAGTACCGAGGAATGAAGAAGTTCGACGTAATTGTCGTCGGCGCCGGGCACGCCGGATGCGAGGCCGCGCGCGCATGCGCCCGCCTGGGGCTGCAAACTGCCATGATCACGATGAACATCGACCTGATCGCGCAGATGTCTTGCAATCCCGCCATCGGTGGCATTGCCAAGGGGCATCTTGTTCGCGAGATCGATGCGCTTGGCGGTATCATGGGCGAGCTCACAGATCAGGTGGGAATCCAGTTTCGGCTTCTCAATACCAGTCGCGGCCCAGCAGTCTGGTCGCCTCGGGCGCAGTGTGACAAGAAGCAGTACCGCGTCCGGATGCGCCAGATGCTGGAGAGTGAGCCCGGGCTCAGCATCCTGCAGGCTGAAGCTGCCGGGTTGCAGCTTGAGGCTGAAGCAGGTACGGGTCGCCGGGTGCGTGGTGTGGTTCTCCGCGATGGCCGTACTCTGCCTGCCGACGCGGTCGTCGTTACGACGGGAACATTCCTCAACGGACTTGCACACGTCGGGGAGGTTCGCTACAGCTGTGGACGCAATGGTGAAGCAGCTTCCGTCGCCTTAGGGGAGGAGCTGCGTCAGGTGGGGTTGCGCTGGACGCGACTCAAGACCGGTACGCCGCCCCGTCTTGATGGCCGAACTATCGACTGGGACGCCTTTGAGCCTCAGGAAGGCGATCGCCAACCAACTCCTTTCTCGTTTCTGACGGAGCGCATCGAGCGCGAGCAGGTCCGTTGTCACATCGCGTGGACAACGGAGGAGACGCGAAGGATCGTGCAGGGGTCCATATCGCGATCTCCGCTTTACAGTGGTCAGATCGAGGGAATTGGTCCCCGGTACTGTCCTTCCATCGAAGACAAGTTCGTCAAGTTCCCGGATAAGCCGCGCCATCAGCTATTCCTTGAGCCGGAAGGGCTTGACACCTACGAGGTCTATGTAAACGGCCTCTCCACAAGTATGCCGGTGGAAGTACAAACGGCCGTGGTAGCCTCCATACCCGGGCTCGAGAACGCCGAGATGATTCGGCCCGGCTATGCAATTGAGTACGACGCCATTGACCCGCGCGAGCTCAAGCATTCACTTGAAGTCAAGAAGATCAGCGGCCTGTTTCTTGCCGGGCAGATCAATGGAACATCGGGATATGAGGAGGCTGGAATTCAGGGACTGGTTGCTGGCCTTAATGCTGCAATGCTCGTCGGCCAGCGTGAAGCGGTCGTACTTGATCGACGGGACGGCTATGCTGGCATCCTTGTAGACGATCTCGTCAGTAAGGGATGTGACGAGCCGTACCGGATGTTCACCTCCCGAGCCGAGCACCGCCTTCATTTGCGCATTGACAATGCCGACGAGCGGCTGACTCCAATTGGCCGTCGTGCGGGTTTGGTACAAGATGACCGCTGGGCATTGTTCCAAAAGAAGCAGGAGCAGAAGCGGCTTCTCCTCTCCTCGATGGAAGCACGCTTGGTCCCGACAGATTGGCCCGATCTGCACGTCGCCGACCGCCCCACAGTGAGTCAATGGGTAAAGCGACCGGAGAATCGACTGTATCAGCTGACGTCGTGGATCGAACGGGTTCTTGGCGGGCCTGCAGTAACTGGCTTGGTGGACTCGTTGGAAACTGAGCTGAAGTATGCGGGCTACTTGCGCCAGCAGGAACGGCAAGTTTCTCGTGTGACAGGAGCTGACGACCGCAGAATTCCGGCGAACTTCGTTTTCCATGGCGTCCCGGGGCTGTCGCGCGAGATTCAGGAGAAGTTGGAGCGGGTTAGGCCCACTACCCTCGGCCAAGCCGGTCGGATACCCGGAGTAACACCAGCCGCGGTCGCCGTCCTTGAGGTATACCTGCGAATTAGCGTGCACGCCTGAGTTTCACGTGGAACACCGCCGGTCGGAGTTCCACGTGAAACACAGCTTGCTACAATCAGGCTTCAGCAACCATGGCCCGCGTCATCGCCATCGCCAATCAAAAGGGCGGCGTAGGCAAAACCACTACCGCCATCAACCTTGCAGCTTCGCTTGCAGCAAACGACCTTCGCGTGCTCCTGGTCGACTGCGATCCTCAGGGGAACGCTACCACTGGACTGGGCATAGGCAAGGATGCCGAGCAGCTGACCACGTATGACGCGATCTTCGGAACCACTGAGATCGAAAAGATCGTCACGAATACCGAGTTCGACGGGTTACAGCTACTGCCGGCTAATCGCAACCT
>DASQEG010000052.1:0-2303 GCA_035633775.1 Bryobacteraceae bacterium | reverse complement strand
ATTGAAGCCGTGGTCGTGTACTCCGGTGTGCGTGAGGTGCGGTGCCATTACGCCGACAGTACGCTCCCGACCGATGCGCAGGAACTCGGCTTCATCGGTGGCATCGAACTGGAGAATGGCCGAACCGAACTGGAATCCCTGGGTCCACTCGGTCCATCCGCGGCTGGTGTACCGGCCGTCCGATGTAAACACGGGCGCCCCGCTGGCAGAGTTCCAGGAAGCTTCTATGGAACGAATCTTAGCTGCCGAAGCCTCAAACACACGGCTGAGGGCAGCGCCGAGGGCGGGCGCAGTAAGCGCGGAATCAATGTTCATGACCGGCGGAAGACACTATCGTATCGCTGTCATGCGCCCTGACCCCAAAATCGGCTCCGGTGCGCGTAAACTAATGGACTACTTATGAGCACCGCAACCGCACCTGGGACGCCTAATCCGGGCCTGATCTTTGACACGATCAATGCCTATCAGAAGTCAGCCGCACTTGCCTCAGCCATCGAGCTCGACCTCTTTACGGCGGTCGCAGCAGGTCACCGCACAGCCGAAGACATCGCGAACGCGACCGGCGCCTCGCTGCGCGGTGTGAGGGTCCTTTGCGATTACCTCGCCATCAACGGCTTTCTGATCAAGTCCGACCGGCAGTACGCGCTTGCTCCGGAAACCGGCATGTTTCTCGACCGAAACTCTCCTGCGTACTTCGGGGGTGCGGTGCAGTTCATGCTCGACCCGCGTCTCACGGAGCCCTATCGCAACCTCACCGAGGTAGTTCGAAGCGGCCGTACCACTATGCCGGACGAGGGCACGGTTTCACCCGAGCACCCGCTGTGGGTTGTGTTTGCACGCCAGATGGCCCCCATGATCCATCCAACAGCTCACGAGCTCGCGGACAAGCTCGACGGCCGTGGGCCGATGCGCGTGCTGGATCTCGCCGCTGGTCATGGGCTGTTCGGCATCGCGATCGCGGCGCGGAACCCGGAGGCGACTGTCACGGCGCTGGACTGGGGCGGTGTTCTTGAGGTCGCGAATGAGAACGCCGCCAGGTTCGGTGTCTCGGACCGGCATTCCCGCATCGCGGGCGATGCGTTCACGACAGATTTCGGCGGACCGTACGACCTGGTCCTTGTGACGAACTTCTTCCATCACTTCGACCAGGCCGCCTGCGAACAGCTGATGCGCAAAGTTCTGTCCTGCCTCGCCCCGGGCGGACGCTGCATCACCCTTGATTTCGTGCCCAACGAGGACCGCATCTCGCCGGCAATTGCCGCAAGCTTTGCCCTCATGATGCTCGGGACCACGGTGGCAGGCGACGCGTACACGTTCGGCGAGTACGAAAATATGTTTAAAAATGCTGGTTTCAGCCGCAGTGAGTTCGTTGCGCTCCAGCGCGCTCCGCAGTCCCTGGTCATCAGTTACCGGGACTAAGTTTTCAGTACGCTTGTCGTCCGTCGCTGTCGAAGTTATTGAACTTCGGAGGGCACACTTGCGCCATTTGCTCGAGTGTGCCCTGCAGTTTCCTGCGAACGTCCGCCTGTCCTTCCACTGGACGCTTCTCGTGCGGGTCGACCTGCATATCGAAGAGGCGGCCGTCCATGTACAGTTTGTGCCGATGGTCCCATGCAAGGCGGGTCGGGGTGAAGTTCACTTTGCAACCCGGATGAGGATCGTAGTGGGCAAAAGCAGTCTCCCTGGGAATGCCGCGCCCGCCACGGATCTGTGGGAGAAAGCTCCTGCCGTCCACAGGCCGGTCTGCGTACCATTTGCTTCCTGCGGCTTCCATCAGAGTTGGAACGAAGTCGGTTGAGTCGATCAGGTCGCGGCAGGTGCTGCCCTGTTTCGCCGCGCCCGGCCAGTGTGCGATCAGAGGCACGTGCATACCTGCATCGGCCGTCGTGCCTTTCCCGCCTGGAACCACCCGATCGCCCATGCGTGAAACCACCTCGGGCGGCGAGCCGTTGTCGGAGTAGAACAGCACCAGCGTGTTCCTGGCGAGGCCTGTTTCGTCGAGATAGGCGAGCAGCCGTCCGATGCAGTCGTCCATGTACTCCACCATGTCGCCAAACAGCGAAGGATCGTTTCTCAGGCGCTCCCCGCGCGCCCACCCGGCACTGCGAGGCGTCATGTTGAATGGCCCGTGTGTCAGGGTCATGGAGTGATAGGCGAAGAACGGCGCCTCGCTCTTGTGCGCCATGAACGCCTTCAGAAAGTCGACCTCAAGATCCGGTCCGTAGCGCCCGTTTGTGTCGGTGCGCAGCTTGCCATTCTCGTACAACACGGGATCGGCGTAGCGCGATCCCTTCGTCTCCGTG
>DASQEG010000051.1:0-2324 GCA_035633775.1 Bryobacteraceae bacterium | reverse complement strand
TAGGTCCGGGTTGATCTGACTCTGGACCTCGGGGCTGTCGATATTCTCAAGTGTGACCAGCTTCGGCTGAATGCTCTGCGTCTTCGGAAGTCCTTCGCCCCGAGTGTGCCGGTGAAAGCTCTGCACCGTGTCATAGCCCATTTGGAACGGGTGTTGCACGACGAGGGCATCCACCCTCCGGGCACGCAGGTCGGCTTCGAGCGTCGGACCCGCATCGAATCCTACGATACGCACTTTGGCATTGCGCGCGGTGACCGCCTGTGCGCTGCCCACCGTCGCGGGCTCGTTCGAGGCGAACATGGCACGCAGCCCCGGCCAGGCAGTGAGAAGGTTCTCAGCGACGCGCATCGATTTCGCGAACTCGGAGTCGCCATAGCGCTTGTCGACGACCTTGATGCCGGGGTAGTTGCGAATGCGTTCAGCGAACCCTCGCTCACGGGCCATCGTTGAAGCCGAACCGGCGGTCGCTGCAACGATCGCCACCTCGCCCTGCCCGCCCGTGATCTGAGCTACACGGTCCGCCGCGATCTCGCCGCCTTTGTGGTTGTCCGTCGCTATCTGCGTCAGATAGGCATCCGTGTCAACGGGCGAGTCAAAAACAATCACGGGAATACTGGATTTGGCCGCTCGCTCAATCACAGCGACGAGAGCCCGGCGATCGATTGGCGCCACGCCGATGGCATCGACGCGCTTGTTGATCATTGCGTCCATGATCTGGATTTGGGTGGAGATGTCGGACTCCGTAGCCGGTCCGTTCCACTCGACGCCAACACCGGTTTCACGGGACGCTTTGACCGCTCCGGCGTGGATCGACTGCCAGAAGACGTGAGCTCGCCCCATAGGGACCATGCCGATCGTTTTGCCCTTCTGGCGGTTGCAGGCAGCGGGCAAAAAGAGCAACGGCAGGCTGAGCGCCTGCCGTCGAGTGACGTTTTGTCTGGCCATGAAGATCAGCCGCGAACGCTTGCTGCAGGGATTTTGGCGAGGAGGTCTTTCAGCTCGCCCTGGTTCTCTACGCCGATGGTGAACGTATCGACGCAGTCGAGCGCCAGAGCGTACTGGAGACACTCATCGGCGCGGTTCCGGAGCCGTCCTGCCCCGAAAATTTTCATGCCGATGATTCCCTTCCCCTTGGCCTTCATCTCGCGCAGGACCGGCAGCACGACGTCTGGTGCGGCATCCATTGCGATACCGGCAGGGTTGACCCGCGCGAGATCCACTTGCACCCAGTGTGTCGCAGCCGCGGTCTTCAAAGCTTCCAGCGTGTGACACGAAACACCGTGCGTTCGAACGATCCCCTTCTCCCGTGCCTCGGAGATGACGTTCATCGCACCCTTCTTCTTCTCCGGCCATTGAGCATCCATCATGCAATGAAGAAGAAGAATGTCGATGTAGTCGGTGTTCAACTCCTTTCGAAACCGGTCAAGGTCGGCCTTCATCTCGGATTCAGTGGAGGCGTGGGTCTTGCTGAGAATCGTGACCTTTTCGCGCGCCACCTTCTTCAATCCGGCGCGTAGGTGCGGGTGCGACCCGTACTGGTCGGCCGAGTCCCAGAACGTGACGCCGTTGTCATAGCCGGCCGCAAAGAGATCGGCCACGCCACCAACTCCGAGCTTTTTCGTCTGATTGGAACTTCCGCCCGATCCATTTGTACCGGTGCCGAGCGCAAGGCGGCTCATCTCCACCTTCATGGGCCCAAGTTTCACTCGATCGCTGGCCTTCTTCTTTGTTTCAGCCGCGAAAAGGTGGTGGGGGAAGGCATTGAGCGACACTGCCGCTGCACCCCCTGCCTGAACGAAATCACGCCGCTTCATCTGCTTCTCCTCCAAGTACCACGGTAGGTTGGCATTCACGCCGGACAGCCACTTCTATGGTGCCACGGCAATCGTTGTTCGAATCGTCCGGTTGTCGGTTGTGCGATTCGAGGGAACGTTATTCAGCAGAACAACCGTATCGATAGCCGCGTCCGGTGGCGTAGTCTGCGGAATCCGTACGTTGATCTGCCAGACTCCGACAAGTCCGGGTGCAAGGCCCGAGTAAATCACGTTCTCCTCCGGAACGAAATCCCCTCCTCCAATAAAGACGCGGGGCTTCGCGGTTGTTTCGAGAGCCGTTGTCGGCGGCTCGCCTTCAGGCGGTGCTCCCGGGACGACTCCCTGCCCTGTGCCGAAGAGCTGAACGATCGTGCCCCGGGGAGCACGGTTCGAAGCTGAGTTTACGGTTCCGTCTTCGTTCAACGCAGCCACCTGACCTTCCAGGGCATTACCCTGGAGAAACAGAGCAGGGGACACAGGCTGGAACGGAAACTCGGAAACGGCGAGCAG
>DASQEG010000050.1:0-4787 GCA_035633775.1 Bryobacteraceae bacterium | reverse complement strand
GCAGAAGCTCGCGCTTCGAAGTTAGAGGGACAAATGCGCGCTGTCGTTGTATTCGGTTGCGCTGCTCTGGCGTCTGCACAAAGCCTGCCGCCCGTTGCAAGTACTCAGGTTGATTACGTTAGGGACGTTCAACCAATCCTTTCTCAGAAGTGTTACTCGTGTCACGGACTACAGGTCCAGCAAGCGGGATTGAGGCTCGACCGGCGCCAGCCAGCGATGCGCGGCGGCGACTACGGTCCTGTGATCAACCCTGGTAAAAGCGCCGAAAGCAAGCTGATCCGAAAGCTTGTAACAGGTGATGGGGGGCTCGTCATGCCGCCCTCAGGCAAGCTCGACGATGACGAAATCAGTATTCTCCGGGCCTGGATCGACCAGGGCGCCGAGTTCCGTCTCGAAATCAAAGAAGCTCCGGCCAAACCTGCTGATCCGCAACTTGCGAGTCTGATCACCTCCGTACGTTCCAATGACGCTCAAGCGGTTCGCAAGTTGCTGGCAGCGAATCCCAGGTTGATCAATGCCTCGGACGCTTCGGGTTCAACACCGCTTCACCATGCGGCAGGGTTCAGCAACTTGTCAATGCTCAAGTTGCTCCTCGACGACGGAGCTGACGTCAATGCGGCAAACCGGCGGAAAGCGACGCCGCTGTTCTGGGCAATTGCCGACGCGGCGAAGGTAGGGCTGTTGATCGAGCGCGGTGCCGACGTTAACGCCCGCACTGTAGAGGGCCGCACGCCCGTTTATCAGGCGGCGGTGATCGGCAAAGGGGTTCCGACGCTCCGGATTCTGCTCGCGAAGGGAGCATCGCCCGACACGAAGACCCTGCCCGGAAGTACTCCCCTTATGATGGCCGCTGGCCGCGGTAACGTTGCCGCCATGCGCCTCCTTCTTGAGAAGGGTGCTGACGTGAATGCGAGGAGCGGGTCGGGGGCGACGCCGCTGATGGCCGCAGCCTCGGACGGCAGCGTGGAAGCTGTGCAACTCCTCGCTTCGAATGGTGCCGACGTAAAGCTGAAGACAAAACGAGGTGAAACGGCGCTTGCATTTGCGGCCACCTCCGGGAACGAAGCAATCGTCAACCTGCTCATTGCGCGCGGTGCCGACATTAATGCGCGCGACAGCCGCGGTTATTCTCCACTGGTGTATGCGGCAGGTTCCGATGCTGTCCCGGCCGGTGTTGTCAAAGCCTTACTCGCCAGAGGTGCCGATGTGAACGCCCGGGGTGACGACGAGACCGCAGCAATGCTGGCGGCCAAGCGCGGCGACACCGAGGTGGCGCGCCTGTTGGGAGTGACGGCTGTTGGACAGAAGACACTCGGAGCGCTCGAGCAACGCGACAAACGAACGATCGGCGAGGCCGTCGGGCCGGCGCTCGACTTGCTCGCCAGGCAGAGCGAAACCTTCATACGTGTCGGAGGGTGCAACTCCTGCCACGCCCAGGACCTTCCTTCGGCCGCTGCTGCTCTGGCGCGCCAGCGTGGGTTGCCCGCTCCTAAGTCCATCCCGCAACTCCCCGCGCACATGGAGAACGACAGCTCCGAACGCCTGATGGAGTTCAGCACGGTGGGCACAAGCGGCCTTGGTGTCGCATGGCAACTCTTCGATCTTGGTATGAATGGAGCGGCGCGTAGTCAGTACACTGATGCGACTGTGTATTATCTCCGAGCCATGCAGCAGCCTGGCGGCGACTGGGATGCTCCTGACGGTCGCAGACCACCGATGATCTTCGGCAAGATGCAGCCGGCAGCGCTGGCCATCTATGGAATCCAGCATTTTGGACGCGCTGAGGATCGGGAGGTGAACACGCAGAGCGTCGCCAGAGCCGTGGCATACCTCGAGGCTGCAAGACCGCAGGGCACCCATGATCGTGCGTACCGCCTTCTTGGGCTGGCCTGGGGTAAAGCCAAGCCTTCCGTTATGGCTGCGGCGAAGGCCGAACTCGCGGCGTCACAGCGCCAGGACGGAGGCTGGAGCCAACTGCCGACAATGAGCTCCGATGCGCATGCGACAGGAGCCGCGTTGTTTGCTTTGCATGTGGGTGGGCGCATGCCGACGGCGGATGCGGTGTACCAGCGCGGCACCAACTATCTGCTGAGCACGCAGGCTGCAGACGGTTCATGGCATGTGAAGTCGCGGTCCATCTGGGTCCAGCCGTACTTCGAAAGCGGCTTCCCTTACGGTCACGATCAGTGGATCTCGGCAGCCGGAACTGCGTGGGCGACCATGGCACTTTCTCTGACCGTTCCTGCGCCTGAGCTCCGCAGCTCCTCTCGCTGAGCGGCTCGCGGTTCAGCCGACTGGGGTACGCTATTGCAGGGCTGACCTTCGCTACTTCGATGCGGCCACGGGAGGCCGCATGAAGCTTCGTGCCAGCAGTGGCCGAGCCAGCATCAGCACAAGGAAGATTGCACCGTAAAGCAGCGGCAGCCTGCGGTCGCTCTTCACCAGCCAGAGATAATGTACGACCGCGGCCGCCGCCGAAACGTAGGCAAGCCGATGGAGCGCCTGCCAGCGCCTTCCTCCAAGCCTCCGAATCCAGCCCGCCGTTGACGTGAGTGCGAGCGGTACCATGGCCAGAAATGCCAGTGTTCCCGCGGTGATGTATGGACGTTTGCTGATGTCGTCGAGCATCTCGGAGGGGACGAACAACCGATCGAGCCATGCCCACGTCAATACATGCAGCACTGCGTAGAAGAATGCAAACAGTCCCAGCATGCGCCTGAAACGGATCAGCTCGGGCCTTCCGAGGAGTTTCCGTGCCGGAGTAATGCACAACGAGATCAGCAGGAACCTGAGCGCCCAGTCACCGGTCGAGTGGGTGATGGTCTCCACTGGATTGACGCCGAGGTCCTGCCGCAAGAAGCCGGACACGAGCATGCCCGCAGGTATGAGCGAAGCGAGAAAAACGAGTACCTTCGCGGCTCGCATTTCGAAGCTTCAGTAGCTCTTCCGGAGGTCCATCCCTTTGTACAGCGACGCAACCTGCTCGCCGTAGCCATTGAACATCAGGGTGGGTTTCCGGAAGAACTCCCCGATTCGGCGCTCGCTCTTCTGACTCCACCGCGGGTGATCGACTTCGGGATTTACGTTCGAGTAGAAGCCGTACTCGCGCGAATTTGAAAGGCTCCACGTGGTCTGCGGTTCCTTGTCGACGAAGCGAATCCGATTGATGGATTTGATGCTCTTGAAGCCGTACTTCCAGGGCACGACCAGTCTCACCGGAGCACCGTTCTGATTGGGCAGCACGGTTCCATACATGCCGAAGCAAAGTAGTGTCAGGGGATTTGCGGCTTCATCGATACGCAATCCTTCCTTGTAGGGGAAGGGAATGCCTGCATAGCGTCCAGCCGGCATCTGCTTCGGATCGTACAGCGACTCGAAAGCAACATACTTTGCGGCAGAAGTTGGCTCCACCCTTTTGATCAGCTCATTCAGGGAGAAGCCGATCCAGGGAATCACCATTGACCAGCCCTCGACGCACCGGAGCCTGTAAATGCGCTCCTCGAGCGGTGCGAATTTCATCAACGCGTCAAGGGCGATGGTCTGTGGGTTTCGGACGGCGCCCTCAACCCGGATCTCCCACGGAGATGTACGCAGCGTGTGCGCCAGCTCTGCCGGCTGGTCTTTTCCCGTGCCAAATTCGTAGTAGTTGTTGTAGGTTGTGGCTGCCTGATAGGATGTTTTCGCTTCCGTTGTACTGAATGGCGATGGCTTCAATGAGCCGAATTTCCGTTCCGCTTCAGCGCCGTACAGCAGGGCGGGAGCCGCAGCGATCCCGGCCAGAAATCTTCGCCGGCTTCTATAGATCCGCTCGGGTGTAACGTCCGACCATCGCAATTCCCGCATCGTTAATCTCCCTATCCTCAGCACACGATACAACAAGTTGGACGCGCGGCGCGGCACGGTGATTCCGTAAGTTAAGAGTCAGCGCCCGCCCGGTGATTCCTTAACCGGAAACCACGCTGAGTCCCTGCGCTCTGATCGGAACCATTCCGCTGCGCGCGCCGCAAGCTCGGGCCGCGCGGCCGCCACATTCAGGGTCTCGCCTGGATCCTTAATGATGTCGTAGACCTCGACGGGCGCCGACCGGCTGCCACGCCTGACAGCCTTCCACTGACCGAATCGGATTGCCTGTGAAAAGCCCTTCTCGTGGAATTCCCAATACAGGGGCGCCTGGCGCTCGGGCAGGGCCTTTCCCCGCAGTGCCGGCACGACAGAGATCCCGTCGAGCCCGGCCGGCGCGTCCGCCCCGCCAAGCTCCGCCGCAGTAGGGAGGAAGTCCTGGAATCCCCAAACCGCATCGCTTACCTGTCCGGCTGGAGCCTGACCCGGCCACCGGACGATCATCGGCGTGCGGATACCGCCGTCGTACAGGTCGCGCTTGATGCCTCGCAGCGGCCCGTTGCTGTCGAACAGTTCGGGGTTGTTGCCGCCTTCCCTGTGCGGCCCGTTGTCGCTGGCGAAAAACACGATTGTGTTCTCGGCGATATTCAGTTCCTGCAGTTTCCGCATCAGGCGGCCGACGTCCGCGTCCATGCGGTACACCGTCGCAGCAAACTTGCGATCCTGTGCCGGCCACGGGCTCTTCGAGTACGGCTCGTCGGTCGGGATCTCCATCCCATCGCCGGTCTGCTTCGTCAGTTCATTATTTGCATGCGGGATAGTCCATGCCAGATACAAAAACCACGGCTGGGCAGCGTTGCTCGTTATGAACTTCAGCGCTCGTTCGGTGAACTTGTCATGCACGTAGTCCTTCCGCCCGGGCCCGAAGTTGCCGTCGAGGAAGATCT
>DASQEG010000049.1:0-5683 GCA_035633775.1 Bryobacteraceae bacterium | reverse complement strand
TGGCGCGCGCAAGCACCTTCCGGAAATCGACCTGTCCGGTGCCCGGCGTCACCATGACTTCTTTAGGCGGGCGAAAGTCCTTGATGCTCATCCCGGATACAAAGCCATCGACCGATGCGACATCCGACACGGGATCGATCTTGCCTTGGGAGTAGTACAGAATGTTGCCGGGGTCATACCAAATACGCAAGTTCTTGTTTCCGACTTTTTCGACCAGCCGCCGGCACTCCGCTCCCGTCGCGTTGGTGCCACCATGCGGCTTGATGGTCAGATGCACGCCTTTCTCCGATGCGTAGTCGCAGCATTCGGCGACCACCTTGAAGTATGCAGCTACTAAGTCGACCTTGCCCGTTCCGCCCAGCAACAGGCCGGGACACTGACAGGCGGCAGTATTGTCGATCAGTCGCTTCAAGCCGGTGACGCCCGCGGCGACGCTTTGCTCCACGGCAAAGTCGCCACCGTAAATGGAGATCGTCTGGAGACCGCGTTTTCTGACCTCGGCACCCATGGCCGCCGCCTCCTCAGGAGTGGTGTCCGGGGTGATCATGATCCACGACTTGCCTTTGTGGGTCATCAGCCCTGCATAGCGGTAGCCCGCCTCTGCGATGCCGTCCAGTGCGACACGATAGTCGTGCTGATCCCAGGGACGTGTGTAGCAGCCGATCTGCCACGGTCCGGCCGCACCCAGACAGGCGCGAGTTGCAGCAACCGCTCCCGGCAAATGAAGAACGAAGTGTCTCCGACTAAACGTTGCTGACATGCGCATGTGCCCTAGCCACTATACATCGCTAAACGTCGGCAGGACCAAGTGATAATCTCAGTCTTCAATACAGAAACGTTGTCCTAAGGCAGGCTCCTGAGTTCGCCCATCATCTTCGCGAGCGTGTCGACGATCCGGGAGGCTGCCTGCACTTCCAGCCGATTCGTCCCGCGCCACGTCTCATAGCCGCCCAGCTTGTGCTGCTCAGCCGTGGGCAGGTAGCCGTACCAGCCGTTGGCCAGTGAGATTGTGAATGTTTGAGGAAACGGGCTGCGCTTACGAATCTCCAGCCCGATCTCCACGAAGACTTCGGCAGGAATCGCTGCTATGCCGAGGTCGCCCACTCGCAAGGCCTGCAGAACGACGGGCACAGTTGGAGACAGTTCCTTCATGTCGAGGGTACGCCGTGCATAGATCTCTTCACGGACGTGAGTGCCAGGCGCGGTCTTTGCACGGCTCAGCACAGCTTCCGCCCACTTCACGTCGGCAGCGTCAGGGACGCGAACGCCCAATGGAATCTCACTTTGCACGATGCCAAGCGGAACCCACTTGTGATAGGAGATCGTTTGCATCGCCCGGAACACCTCGGACGCGACCTGGTTGGCAACGACGTTCATCTTCTCGTACGGCTTCCACTTTCTCGGCGCGGTACCGCCGCGGAAATCGATGTTGTTGATATCTCCGCTGGTCCCATTCGACAGAATGCCTACGAATGGCGGATCCTGGTCGTCTGCGCGAAGCAAGGCTTGCACGCGCCGCGTGAACACACCGAAGTAGTCCGCAGAGATGTGTCCGCGAGGAACGCCTCCAACGTAATGCAGCGAGTAGTTGGCTAACAACGCGATCGGACGTCCGCCGGCCGCCCGTAGAGAAAGGAAGTGAATCTCGGGGTCCGTGGGACCTGCGGGCTCCACGAGGTCCGGATGGCCCACCGGCGGATTCATACGCACGTGGTCCGTGCCGCCGAACGGATTCTTCAACTCCGGTGAAGTCGGTCTCATACGCCAGCGCCGGTTGAAGACCTGGCTCGGCTCGCGACCAACTCCCCACCCGATCTCGGCTGGTTCCAGATTATGAACGGCGCGCACGACAGCGTCAGCAATACGCGAACTTAGGAAGCGCTGATACTCACTGAGCTCCTTCTCGGTGTAATCTCCCGATCGCGCGCTCGATGCCGAGTGCGTATGCGTGGCAGACATTAGCATGTTGCTGACCGGAATGCCGGTTTTTTTTTTGACCAGCCGCTTCGCCGCATCGAACACATTCCGTGGAATGCCCACGTTGTCGCTCACGACAATGGCCAGGCGCGTCGTGCCGTTGTCGAGCACCAGCGCGCGCGCATGCAGTTCGTCATGAATGTAGGTCGCCGCGGGAGCGTCCCAGCCGCCAACAATCGGGGAACCCAGGGGCGGGGTGATGTTGCTGGCTGCAGCTCCGGCGCGAAGCTCGCGGGCGGGTTGGGGCTGTGCCCCCAGCCCGCATGCTGCAACCACTGCGGTGAAGATCCAGCGATGCATGGGTGCCCTACTTACCCGTGCGCATCTGTCTGGTTAATCTCAACGCTGCCTCGAGCCCGCCTGCCCGCTGGATGCCTGGCACGACGACTGCAACGACAAAGTCCTGATCCTAGCCCCGGAAATCCCCGAGCGGCGCATAGAGTGCGACGCTACGCGGCGACCCAGCGGCGGCGAAGGTTGCCCAGACGGCGGCTTTCCCGATTCCAATCAGGGTGATGTTCGATTCACCTGACTGGGTCAGGAATGCAATCGCGGTCGCAATGTCCTGTACGCGGTTCGCGTCATCGCTTCGATTGAAAGTCAGGAAGTAGCGGCCGGACCGGTCACGAGGCGCAACGGCGGAGCCCGTCTGAAAGGCGTCAATGGCAAGCACGCTGCGTCCTTCGCGGCGCGCAGCTTCGGCTTCCGAGCTCCTGCGCGCTGCCTCGGCACCTTCGGGATGGACGATGAGCACCGCCCCGCCCTTTCCACGGGTCCAGAAGCCCGGCACGCGATCTCCCGCGTCAGGACGCGACATCACGATCCGCTCCCCAGTCACTTCGTGTTCGACCTTGGCCGGCCACTGCGTGCCGAGCGCCAGCGTCAGGTACTCCTTCGCATTGCTGTCATCTCGCACCTGCTGTTTTGCTGCACGGACCCAGTTGACGAAAAGCTCGTCGTACTTGACGGCGTTAGGCGGGAACGGCCTGCCGAAGAAGACCATCATGTCCTGAAGCTTTTCCTGGCGAATATTGCGTTCCTCGTACTTCGAAGTGTCAGGGTCGCCGAGCACGTGCTTTGCCATGAATTTGTAGACTGCTTCGCGGCTCGCACGGTTGTAGTTGTGCGGTGCATCGATGAGCGTGGTCTCGACCAGGTCTCCCTTTCCATACAGGTCGTAGATTGCCTTCATGGCAGGAAACTCTTCGCGCGGTGTGTTCCTGGTCCAGTCGCCGGTTGCTGACACCATTAACATTGGCTTCGGCGCCATTAGCGCGCCAATCTCGACGTTGTTTGTACCGACCCGCAGACCAGGAGCATTCTCGCAAGGGGAACCGCCCTGCATGATGAGCGAGATCATGTTGACGGGAGCCGACCACTTCGGTCGATCGTCGATCGCACACAGCAGAAAAGTTTGCGTACCGCCACCGGACTCGCCGGTCACGACGAGTTTCTCTCCGTCTACGTCTGGCAAACTCTGCAGAAAATCCAGAGCACGAATGGAATTCCACGTTTGCAGCCCTAATGGCCCAAAGCTCCAGAGGTCCTCTTTCGGACCTCCGAAGGCGTGCGGGATCTGTGCGGTATCAGTGAATCCGATCATGTCGTAGGCGAAGACCACATATCCTTGCCTGGCATGATTAATCCCACGCGAGGGCACTGAGAACAAGGGCCCATGCTCCAGACGGCCGTAGGTCGCGTGACCGTGAGGTGCAAGCATGCCGGGAAATTTGCCCGGCTTCCCCAACGGGCGATACAGATTTCCCGCGAGATAGAAGCCCGGCAACGTCTCGATATGCACCTTCTCGATCGAATAGTCCTTGTTCTCGATGCGGTCGAACACTTTGGCATTCAGCGGCGTGCGCGCCGGCATGGGCATCAGCCCGGCGGCAAACGCAACCTGCTTCCGGAGAGCTTCGCGGCGGGCCTGCCACTGTTGCAGGTCCCGAAAGGAGGGAGCCTTGAAATGTGTATCGGTGCCCGACGTTTCTGTGTTGCGCCGGTCGGTGGCGGGAACAGCGGCCATCGCACCTGTTCCGGCAAGCATCAGCATCACCCTTACAGTTCGAAGGAAGCCCATTGGCCGGAATACTAGCGAATCCCGGAGCACAAATCAATGGCGGTGTTCCCCTATTGCAATCCAAAGTTTGTATTTGACGCAAATAGACAACATGTGGAATACTGCCCTCGTCCGAGCAACTGGCCGCCACCCCGTCGGAGCGGCCGAACCTTGCTGATGAAATCTGCCGGCTCCGGTGTGCGCCCGCGGATCTCAGGTCGAAACTGGACGGAGGTATGCTGTGCGAACCTTTTCACTGCTGCAAGGTCACGTAATTCGCGGTCTCGTCGTGATCCTGTTCTTGTTCACGCGACCGCTGAGCGCTCAATTCACGACAGCCACTTTCGGCGGGACAGTGCTCGACAACTCGGGTGCGGCCATTCCCGCTGCAAAGGTAAGTATCACCAATATCGGCACCGGCTTTTCGCAAAGCGTCGTTAGTGATCCGAACGGCGCGTTCCTGTTCTCACGGCTCCCCGTAGGAACGTACCAGCTGCGCGTCGACAAGGAGGGCTTCTCGGCGTACCTACAGAAAGGTATTGAGCTGACCGTGAATCAGGTGGCCAACCAAACAATCACGATGCAGGTTGGCCAGATTACGGAGACGGTCAGCGTCGAAGCCAATGCAGAGCTGGTTGCAACGCGAACAGCAACGCAGGGCCAGCTGATCGACACAAAGCGTGTGGTCGACCTTCCCTTGAATGGCCGTGGGGCGCAGTCGCTGGTTTTTCTCGCTCCAGGTACCGTGAACCTCACTGGGCGCTATTGCGGAGAGAACTGCCATGGCGGCGTATATCCCGGATCGCAGGTAGCAGGTGTCAACGGCGCAGGCTCGGCACAGGTAAACTACCAGCTCGATGGAACGGATCACAACGATTCGTACATCAACATGAACCTGCCGTTCCCTAATCCGGACGCCCTTCAGGAGTTCAATCTGCAGTCCAGCAACTTTACCGCGGAGTACGGGAATGCGGGCGGTGGCGTCGTGAACGTGGTCACGCGGTCGGGCACCAACGACTTTCATGGAACGCTTTTCGAGTTTATGCGCAACGGTGCGATGAATGCCCGGAACTTCTTTGCACCCACTCAGGACACATTGAAGCGCCACCAGTTTGGCGGGTCTGCGGGCGGTCGCATTATCCGCAACAAGCTTTTCTTCTTTGGGACCTATCAGCAGACGATTCTGCGGGCGGCCCCCGCCGGGCGGGTCACGTTTGTGCCGACCGCCGCTGAACGGCGCGGCGACTTCTCGGCGCTCGATCGTCCCGTCATCGACCCACAAACACGGCAGCCCTTTCCCAATAATCAGATTCCGGAGTCGAGACTAAGTGCGCCCGCCCGGTACTTCAACGAGCGAATCCCCCTTCCCAACGGTCCCGGACGGCAACTGACGTTCGGAGGCGCACAGCAGGCCTCCGACGATTTCCAGTTCATGCCCAAGCTGGACTGGTACGTCAGCGACAAGCACCAGATCAGTGGAAGGTACTTCTTCAGCGACTTCAATCGTCCGGCGGTCGCGGACTCGGAGAACGTGCTGCGCTCGACAGGCGGAAACGCAGTCCGTGTGCAGAATATCTCCCTGATCCACACGTACACGGCGTCTCCTTCTCTTCTGCTAAACACGACCTTCGGCTGGAACTCGCAGAC
>DASQEG010000048.1:0-6250 GCA_035633775.1 Bryobacteraceae bacterium | reverse complement strand
GGGCATTCAACAGGAGCTTTCGAGTACCGCACATGTGTTGCTGCGCCTCAGGTTGCTGCATCCGGCGCTGTCGCTAATCGTCGCTGCCTACACCGCGTTTGCTGCCGTGCGGGCGATGCGTGCCGGGCACGGCCCGACGGCCGAGCGGCTGGCGTGGTGGACAGTCGGACTCACGTTCGTGCAACTGATCGCTGGTGTGGTCAATGTGCTTTTGCTCGCACCGGTGTGGATGCAGATCCTGCACCTGTTCCTTGCCGATGCACTCTGGCTTGCAGCCGTGCTGCTGACGGTCGAGAGCGGGCGGGAGGTCAGAACCGCTTCATTCGTGACCGAATCCGTTTCACCAGCTTCTCCATCTCGTCCAGCTTCTTGAGTGTTGCGACGGAAAGCACATGACGGTCGTTGCGCTCCAGATCGATTTTTAGATCTTCGCTCAGCCGCATCAGTTCGCCCGCATCCTTGAGCGACTTCTCATGCTCCGACTTCAGGATCTCCTCTTTTTGTGAGCGTCCGTCGGGGAGTCGCGGCTCCTGAGGTGTCTGCGCGGCGGCGAGCATGGCAAGAGCAGCGACGGCGAGAATACAACAGCGCACAGTGTAAAGACGTGGCCGGCCGGTTTTAGGTCGCACGTTATCCTGACTCATATGCAGCGTGTGAATGTCGGCATTGTCGGTCTTGGCAATGTCGGGACGGGCACCATCGGTGTGCTTACTGAGAATGCCAAACAGATCAGTCTGAAGCTCGGCTTTGATCTCAGGGTCAAGGCTGTTTGCAGCCGCAACGTCGCGAGCAGGAAACTGCCCCCGGCACTGGACGGATGCCTGCGCACCGCAGACTGGCGCGATGTGGTCACCCATCCGCAGATCGACATCGTGGCGGAACTGATTGGCGGAACAACAGTAGCGCGCGAGGTGATCACAGCTGCGATTCGTGAGCGCAAGTCGATCGTCACGGCGAACAAGGAACTCATGGCGTTGGCCGGTGGCGAACTGTGGGACGAGGCCATCAAGGCCGGCATCAATCTTGCCATGGAAGCAAGTGTGGCCGGCGGAATCCCGATCCACGCCGTGCTGCGTGAAGGCATCTCAGGCGATCGCATCAATACTCTGTACGGAATCCTGAACGGCACTTCGAATTTTATCCTGACTGAGATTGAGAAGAGCCACGCCAACTTCGAGGACGTGCTGGCGGAAGCACAGCGGCTGGGCTACGCCGAAGCTGATCCTACGGCGGACATCGACGGCTACGACGCGCGATCCAAGCTGGCGATCCTCTCCGCACTCGCCTTTGGTGAACGCATCACACCGTCAGATATTTACACGGAGGGCATTCGCAGAATCCAGCCGATCGATTTCCAGTATTCCCAACGTCTGGCGCACACCATCCGGCTTTTGTGCACAGCTCGTCAGACGGAGGAAGGACTGCTGCTTTCGGTTCGTCCTGCCTTGATTCCGTCCTCCACGATTCTGGCCGGCGTGCAGGGCTCCTACAACGCGATTTGGGTCAAGGGCCACTTCGGGTCCGACACGTTCTATTACGGTCGCGGCGCAGGTCCTCATCCTACAGGTGTCGCAGTGGTCAGCGACCTGATGCGTGTCGCGCGTGAAATCAGGGCCGGCAGTCCGGAGCGTGTGTCGCCCTTCGCACACCCACGGCTAGGCTCCTGGAAGCCGATTCCCATCACGGCTCAGAAGCTGCCATACTACCTGAGATTCAGGGTTCGAGACCGCCCGGGCATCATCGCCGCACTGGCTTCGATACTTGCCGAACAGCGCGTGAGTCTGGATGCTGTGCTGCAACTGCCCGGCGACAACAAGGAAGCACTTCCGTTCGTGATCACTGTTGAGCCGACAACGGAGAAGGCCCTGAGGGGAGCCGTCGCCCTGATGAACGAGCTTGATTTCATGGTGGAACCAGTATTTGTGATGCCTATGGAGAAAGGTCTATGAAGCTTGGGTGGATCGTGCTGCTGGCGAGTGCTGCTGCGCTCGGGCAGGTGGCGAAGGAAGCGAACCGCGAATACAAGGAGGAAGCATTCCGAACGAAGCTGGCAGGCGATCTGACGGCAGAGTCGCGCGATTTGCGCCAGAAACCGAAGGAACTGATCGCCGCGCTGAAAGTGGAGCCCGGAATGACAGTGGCCGACGTCGGCACTGGCGCCGGTTACATGCTGCCGCACCTCGCCGCCGCGGTTGGACCGTCCGGCAAAGTTTACGCCGAGGACATCTTTCCCGATTTTCTCGACGCGGCAAAGAAGCACGCCGCGAAACTGACAAACGTCACATATGTGTTGGGCGACGAAAAAAGCGCAAGGCTGCCGGCAGGAGTAGCGGACCTGATTATCGTCCTCGATGCATACCATCACTTCGACCATCCGGGTCCTATGCTCGAGAGCATGAAAACGGCCCTGAAGCCGGGCGGGCGTTTGGCGATTGTGGAGTTCCACAAAACTGAGAAGGCTATGCCGAACGGCCGGGCCTTGCAGCACATCCGTGCAACCAGAGATGAGTTTGTCAAGGAGATTGCAGGTTTCGGCTTCGAAACGATCGAGGTACGGGATTTTACGCCCGAAGTTCAGTGGATTGGTGTCTTCCGCAGCCGCTGAATCAGTCTGAGCCGCAGATGCTCGCAAAAGAAGAAAGCCGTGCCGGGGGTTACCGGCACGGCATCAGGGTTGGAGTGGAGTGAAGAGCCTTTAGACTTTCGCGGTCTCTCGCGAGTCGCCGACCAGATCGACCAGTTGGGTGACTACGCGGTTCATGACTTGCGCTTGCGAGGACATCGATTCGCTGATCGACGCGCTCTGTTCGGCGCTGGCAGCGGCCTGCTGTGTTACTGCTTCGAGCTCGGTCAGGGCGCTGGTGATCAGCTCAATTCCCTGTGCCTGCTCCTGACTTGAGTGGTTGAGTTCGTCAACAATCTGCTTTACGCGGGTCGCACTCTCGGTGATGCTGCCGATCGAGGTGCTCATGCGCTCGATCTTTCGCGTGCCTTCCGACGAGGTCGTGATCGATTCCTCGATCAGAGCGGCCGTATCCTTCGCGGCCTGAGCGCAGCGCTGAGCCAGTCGTCGAACTTCATCGGCCACCACCGCGAACCCCATTCCTGCTTCTCCGGCGCGGGCCGCTTCGACTGCCGCGTTGAGGGCGAGGATGTTCGTCTGGAACGAGATCTCGTCGATCACTTTGATGATTCGTGCGATCTTCTCGCTCGATCCGCTGATCTCCCGCATGCTTGCCACCATCTGCTCCAGCGTTGTGTTGGCGTCCTGAACTCGGGCGTCAACTTCAGCCATGACTTGGGCAGCGCTGCGTGACTGTTCGGCGTTCTTCTGTGTGATGGAGCTGAGTTCCTGACCGGAAGCCGACGTTTCTTCGAGTGAACCAGCCTGCGTTGAGGCGCCTTCGGCCACCGAACGGCTAGCTTCGCTGATCTGCCGTGATGCTTCGGCAACTTCTCGAGCGGCGTTCGAGATCTGACTTGAGAGCGACCGGAGGGTAGAGGTAGCCTTGCGGATCACGAATGCGGTCACAACACCGACTGGCACTGTGATCACGCAGAGCGCGACCAGCAGCCACCATGTGGTTGCCTTCTGCGACTCGGCCTCGGCAGCCATGACCTTCAGATGCTTCTCCTGCTGGGCGACGAGCGCCTTGGCTGTCGTGTTCGTCTCGCGCAGCCCCGGAGCCAGTCGGTCGTCGAAGAGTTTCAGGGCCACGTCGATCTGCCCGCTACCCAGAAGGGAATGAAACTCAGAGTGGGTCTTGTGGAGCGCCAGCGCCTTTTCCTCGAACTTGCGGATCTCGCGTTGAGCGTCGGAGTCGGCGGCGATCTTGCCGAGACCCTTCACGCTCTCGAGCAGGACCTGCTCCGCGGCATCGTACTCGCGACGGCTTGCAGTAGCCTTGTCGGTCTGCTGCAGAACGACGGCGAAAGCCGAGGCTCGCTCGTAGGCTTCCATGTTTGCGCTGGCAGTTGCTGCCTGGCCCGCGAACAGCTGCATCCTTGCAACTACGTTGACGGCCTTTTCCAGTTCATTGCTTAGCTGCCCGCTCATGCGCAGAGATGCTGCTCCGAGTAACACCACCAGGGCAACCAGACACCCAAAGCTCGCACCGAGCTTCGCGCCGATAGTCCATTGTTTCCGCATTCCCGTATCCTCTTCTCCTGACCTGATCTCTTAATAAAAATCCGCCGTTACGGGCGGAAGTCGAAGCTGAGCGTGACAACAGCCTTCGTGGGCTGGCCATCAGCTGTGAAGGGGTTGAACTTCCACTTCTGCACCGCGGAGACCGCAGACTGCGTCAGAAGCGGGTTGCCGTTCACTGCTTTCACGTTTTCAACATTGCCGGAAGCGTCGATGAGTGCTTCGACTTCGACCTTGCCTGCAACCTTCATCTGCCGCGCTACAGGGCTGTACGCGGGCTGCGGCTTCGAGGTCGCGTTCTTCAGGGCGTCCGTGGCAGTGATGCGGATGTCGGCAAGAGCGGATCCCGCCGCAACCAGCATTCCGAACGCTGCAATCGTCAATGTCTTCTTCATTCCTGATCTCCTTTTTGTTCTGCAGAGCGTGCGCTCTGACCCACTCATCGGCCAGGGGGAAACGTGCAAGAGGAAATCTTCCGGCGAGGAAATCTTTTTCACCTCCCGCGCTGCTAAGCTCGTCGAATGAGGCTGGTACTTGCGGTTGCGGCTGCTGCGTTCCTGAGCCCCGGAGCGGAACTCCGCTGGAAGCAATCGGATTTCTCCGACTCGGCAGGCTGGAAGGCGTGGAGCCCGCGATCTGAGATTGCTCCGCGCACTCGCATTGACCGCCGGCATACCCGTGGGGGCGGGACGGCACTCCTCATTTCAGGTGCCGGAAATCCGGCGTCCACCGGCGGCTGGAAGCGCGTGGTGCCCGGAACTGTGCCCGGTCGCTGGTATTCCCTAACTGCGTGGTACCGCGCTGAAGGACTGACCGAGGAAGCAAATCAGATCGTGGCGAGGCTGGGTTGGCAGAACGCCGCGGGCCGCTCGGAAGGTCGCCCCGAGTACGCCTGGGAAGTCATCGCAGACGGACCCTGGCGACGGCTCACTGTCTCGGCGCCGGCACCTGAGAAAGCGACATCTGCTGTGCTCGACCTGTGGTTGCACAATGCTCCGCGTGGAACCGTGTGGTGGGACGATGTCTCACTCGAGGAGGTTCCACCCCCTCCACCCCGCACCATCACGGTAGCGGCGGTGCGGTACCGGCCTTCCCGGAGCACGGGAGTCGAGCAGAACCTGCGCGAGTTCCGGGCCGTCGTCGAGAAGCATGCCCCCGAGCGTACGGACCTGATCGTTTTTCCCGAAGGCATGACGGTCGTAGGCACTCCGGGCAAGTACGCCGACATCGCGGAAGCCGTTCCTGGTCCGACCACGAAAGTCCTGGGCGAACTGGCGCGTGCCCGCAAGTCTTGGGTTCTTGGCGGAATCTACGAGCGGGACGGCGGAGTGGTGTACAACACGGCAGTTCTTGTTGATCGGGAGGGCCGCTACGCTGGCAAGTACAGGAAGGTGTACCTGCCGCGGGAAGAGGTCGAGGCCGGCCTGACTGCTGGCGACCAGTTTCCGGTCTTCAAAACGGATTTTGGCCGTCTTGGCATGATGATTTGCTGGGACGTGCAGTATGCAGATCCCGCTCGCGCTCTGGCTGCCGCCGGTGCTGACCTGATAGCGCTGCCAATCTGGGGTGGAAACCTCACATTGACGAAAGCCCGCGCGATCGAGAACAGCGTATACGTCGTCACCTCCGGCTACGACATCCCGTCGCTGGTCGTCGATCCCATGGGCGAGACCGTTGCCTCCACCGAAGCGAACGCTACACTGGCCGTCGCTACGCTCGACCTGAACCGGCGTTACGAGTGGTCGTACCTGGGCAATATGAAGGGCCGTTTCCACCGAGAGCTCCGCCTGGACGTGCCTGCAAAGCGTCCTGCACCGGAATCCTTGCCTTAGGATTCGCAGGGGTTTGACGCGAAGCCTTTGCTACGCTGGTGCTTTCCCCTGGTGAATCAATGAGCATCACGGTAACGCTGCCGGACGGCAGCCAGCAAGAGGTTCAGCAAGGCGCAACCCCGCTTGAAATTGCGCGCTCCATCAGCCCGCGAATGGCTGAGGACGCGGTCGTCGCGCGGGTCAACGGTGACCTCTTTGATCTCACACGTCCGCTGGAGACCGACGCAACGTTGCAGATTCTGACCTCCAGAAACCCTGAGGCTCTGGAGGT
>DASQEG010000047.1:0-7007 GCA_035633775.1 Bryobacteraceae bacterium | reverse complement strand
AGATGCAGGGCTGGGCCACAGGCTCGATCAGCTGCAGCGGAACCCATGCTTTCGGGGAGTGCTTCATTCGGTCCTCTATGAAGAAGACGAGCCGTGGCTCGAAAGGCTTAACGTTCACGAGGGCCTGAGCGAAATTGCACGCCGTGGATTGCCGGTCGATCTGCTTCTGCGGCCGCAGCACCTGAAGCAAATCCACGAGCTGGCGGATGCCTCACCCGCGCTGCAACTGATCTTGGATCACCTCGGAACGTCAGCCGTCGAAAGGGACGGATTCGACTCCTGGGCTGGTGAGATGGAGCGACTTTCGGAAGTTCCTCATTTGAGCGTAAAGATCTCGGGCCTGATCGCGCATGCCGAGTCGAAGACCCGGTTGGCACGCCACCTTCGGCCTTGCGTTCAGCATGTCTGGCACTTGTTCGGGCCTGACCGGTGCCTGTTTGGGTCCGGCTGGCCGGTCCTCCAGGACGCAGGCACCTGGAAGCAGGCGCTTGCGACGTTCACGCAAGCTCTTGGCCCTCTTAGTAAGGAACTGCGGGCTGGGGTGATCGGCGTGAACGCCGCGCGAGTGTATCGTCTTTGAGTGTGCTTGAGGGCTCGATGAGGTAACGCTCCGGATCTCCTCCGGGCCTGCCAAGCAGATACCCCTGGACTTCGTCGCATCCGATCTGCTGGAGAACTCGAAGCTGATCTGTCGTCTCTACGCCCTCTACTACAACCTGCATGCTGAAATTGTGCGCGAGGGCGAGCAACGACTGAAGCATCGCAAGTGCCGTGGGGTCGGTCTCCAGATCGCGTACGAAGGAGCGATCAATCTTCAGGACATCGAACGGCAGACGCCGCAGATAGCTGAGCGACGAGTAGCCGGTACCGAAGTCATCGAGAGCCAGACTAACACCTGCTGTCCGCAGGCGCGTCATCGCGCCCAGGCACGATTCGAAGCCCGGCATCGCGATCGATTCTGTCAGCTCAAGCTGTAGCAGCGCCGGATCCAGCCCCGTCTTGTCCAGCACCCGAAGCACAACGTCGACGAAATCCTCCTGTAGAAATTGAATGGTGGAGACGTTGACTCCAACGCCTACCGGCGGATACGCGAGCTCCGCGTTCCAGCGTGCAGCGCGGTGGCATGCCGTCTCGAGTACCCAGGCACCCAGACGGACGATTAGTCCGCTGTCTTCCGCGACCGGAATGAAGCGCGCCGGCGATACAGGTCCGAACTGCGGGTGATACCAACGGCTTAAAGCTTCGAATCGGACCAGCTGTCCGGTACGCAGGTCGAACTCGGGCTGATAGACTACCTCCACTTCCCCTCTGCCCGTGGCTCCGCGAAGCGCTGACTCGATCTCAACCCGGTCTCGCCGGGCTGCGCTGTGCTGGGGAGAGTAGTACAACCAGCGTTTCGAACCCAGAGCTCGCGCCGCGGTCCTTGCCTCCTCAGCGAACTGAAGCAGCTTCGCCGGGTCTTCCGAATGCTTGGGGAAGACGCTGATGCCGATCTCAGCCGTGACCTCCCATTCCCTCGCATCGAGCAGGTAGGGCTCGGAAAGATCGTGCAGCAGCTTGGATGCGAGTTCACCGGCGTCGTGTACGGCCTCCGGACCTGGAAGGAGCACCGTAAACTGCTCGCCTCCGAAGCGGCCGACAACGGCACCCTCCGTGCCTTCGCTAAGCCGTTCTGCCGCCACGGCGAGCAGCTTGTCGCCCGCCGCATGCCCCAGCATCGTGTTCAGGGCAGACACGCCGCTAATCTCCACCCACAGCAGGGCGCCGGAATCTCCCGCATTCAGTGCCGCACCGAGCTTCTCGGTGAACGCACGCCGGTTCAGGACTCCTGTCACTAGGTCATGAGATCGCTGATAGTCCAGCTTCTCTTCAGCGATTTTTCGTTCGTGGATGTCCTCACAAAGGCTGACAAAACCAGCCGGCGCTCCATCCCGAAGGACCAGTGAGACACTGAGACGCACCCAAACCACAGATCCGTCCTTACGGAGCACGCGGCACTCACGGATGTAGTGCCGCACTGAGCCGTCGACCAGAGATCTCATACGCGCTTCAGCACCCACCGTATCGTCGGGGTGCAGTATCGACCGAAAGTCCCGCGCGAGCATCTCCTCCCGGCTGTATCCGGTCATCCTGCAGGCAGTCTCGTTGGATTCGAGACAGCGTCCGTCAAGGTTCGAGACGGCCATTCCGATCGAGGCGCCCGCAAAGGCCGCCCGGAATCTTTCCTCGCTCTCCTGAGCCGCCAGCTGTGCAACTTTCAGCGAGGTAACGTCCAGCGTCGCACCAATGATCCGAATGGGGCGTCCATCGTGTTCACGGAGGATTTTGCCTCTGACATGCAGCCATGCTGCTCTGCCGCCGGGCCGCAACACCCGGTACTCCAGCTGGATATTGACGCATTCCGATGTTATGCTCTCGTGCATCATCGTCCGAACGTGCTGTCGGTCTTCCGGGTGAATATGCTGAAGCGTCGCTTCGAGTTCCGCTATAGTCTCGTCCGTAAGCTCAAATGGACTACGCACGATCGAGGTGGAACGCGCAAACCGGGACGTGAGATCGAACTCCCAGTAGCCGAGCCCCGGTGTCTCCTGCAGCAGGTTCAGTCGATCCTGGCACACGGCCAACTCACTCTCGACTACTTCAAGCGGTTGCGTGGCCACTCGCAACTCCCGAGTGCGCTGCCAGAGCATCGCCAGCAGGACTGCGACAGAGGAGAACGCCCAGGCAACAGTCGATTCAGGCCATACCAGGATGACGGCAACCCACGCGAGTGCACTCAACACACCTGCTGTGATCAGCGCGCCCGGAACGCCGTGGCGGCCGCCGGACGGCTGACATCGACCGGGAGCCAGAGCACGCGTCGATTGAAGGTGCAGGATATCCATCTGCTATTCCAAAAATACTTCTCGGCGCGACAAACGATTTTCTGGAGCCAAAGAAAGGAATTGTTCGAGGGGGACGCAGAAAGCAGAAAAGCCGTCCCGAGTGCCGGAACGGCTTCGAATTGAACGATTTAGCGAAAGGTCAGCTCGACTAGTCGGTCTTGATGCCTTTGGCGGCGTTCTGGGCCGCACGTTCGGCTTTGATCTTCTTGGTATCAAGCGCCTTTTGTACCCAGTTATCGGCGACCTCGATATCTTTCTTGTACTGCTCCGGAGTCTCCGCGAGGTCGGCGCGCTCACGAATGAGCAGATTCATGTACGCCATCGCTTCATCATACTCGGGATCGATTGACAAAGCTTTCTCGAGGTTCTGAATGCCCTGATTGACCGTGTCGAGCCACTGAGCCTTCAGTTCTTCCTTGACCTTCTTATCCTTGACCGGCCCGGGATCCTCGGGCTTCATGCCCAGCTTGTTGCGGGCCTCCATCAACCTGGGATACCACTAGGCCCACGTGATGACGCCAAGGCTGTAGTAGGCAGTCTTGTTGTTGGCGTCAACAGAGGTGAGCTTCGTGTACCACTGGGCTGCTTCGTCGAGCTTCTTATTCTTGTGCTCAATCGAGCCGCCCTGCGCCTGGTTATAGTGGAGTGAGGCGATGGATTCGATGGCCAAGGCGTTGTTTGGATCCCTGTCGAGAACGTTCTTGAATTCCTGCTCGGCTGCCCGGGCGTTCTGCATGTTCTCTTCTGAATCCGCACCCGGAATGTACTGGCTCATGTACGCGGTGGCCAGATACAACCGTGCAGTCGGGAACTCGGGATCGAGGCGGACCGCCTCTTTGAAGTGCTCGACTGCGTTGTTGTATTTGGCGCTCTTAAACGCCTGAACGCCCTTGTTCAGGTTGTCGCGCGCCTTCAGCTTTTCGCACCCGGTTGACAACAGCGCCACAGCCGCGACGGATGAGACGAGTGCAACATTGCGAAGGGAGGTCACTGGCCTGCCTCCATCTTGGCTGTCATGAGGCCGATCTTGTCTATACCGGCGCCCTTGGCGATGTCGATCGCTTCGGCCACTTCCTTGAACTCGAGGCTTGGATCACCCTTGACGAAGACAACCTTCTCGGCGCGCGTCTTGAAGACTTCCGTCAACCTTTGACCGAGGCGCTCCTTGTCGGTGGTCTCGGTGTTGATCATCATCTTGCGATCCTTATCGATGCTGATGACAACCGTGCGATCCTGATCACTCGGTGGAGGAGCCTTGTCCGGAGGAGGCTGAGGCACGAGTGCTTCGAGACCCTTCGGGGTGAGCGGCGTGATCACCATGAAGATAATGAGCAGCACGAGCAGGACGTCTATCAACGGCGTCATGTTGATATCGGCCTTGGCACCCTTGCCGCCGCCAACTGACATTCCCATAACTTACTCCTTGAATTTCGAATACCGACACGGTTTGACCCGCGGTGCCGGCTACGTTCCTGGGGCGGCGGGTGCGCCTGTCGCTGCTCCGGGTTGCTCTTTCTGGATTTCTTCCGTCAACAGGCCGAGCTGGTCAACGCCGGCGGACCGCAGGTTATCCACGACTTCGACCACACGCTCGTAGCGGGCGCGAGCATCAGCGCGAACGTAAACGGTCTTGTCCAGCTTGTTGGTCAGCATATCCTTGACCCGCTGCGGGAGGGCATCTGGATTCATCTGATCCGTACCGAGATACGTGCGGCCATCGCGCGCGATGGCGACCAGAACAGCGTCTTCCTTGTCAGCTTCCTGCATAGCGCTCGGATTGTTGCTCTTGGCCATGTCCACTGTGATGCCCTTTGAAAGCATCGGCGTGACCACGATAAAGATAATGAGCAGCACGAGCATCACGTCCACCATAGGCGTGACGTTGATATCGGCTACCGGTTCGGGAGCTTTTTGCTTCTTCATTGTCTTCTCCTTCTGTCTGCTCTGTTCGAAGCAGCCCCGCGGCGGGCGCCAGGCCTACCGCGGGGCGTCAACTCGCAGAACAGTGCGGACGGCCTAGGCCTTACGAGCGCCGGTCCGCTGAGAACGCTTGATGAAGTAGTCGATCAGTTCGGAGCTCGAGTTGCCCATCTCGACGTCGAACGCTTCCAGCTTGGAGCTGAAGTAGTTGAACATCCAGACGGCGGGCACGGCGACGAACAGGCCGACTGCAGTGGTGACAAGGGCTTCTGAAATACCGGCGGCGACGGCGCCGAGACCGGCTGACTTCTCGGTTGCGATGCCCTTGAACGCGTTGATGATGCCGACGACCGTGCCGAACAGACCGACGAACGGAGCTGTCGAACCGATCGTGGCCAGGTTGGCAACGCCACGCTTCAGTTCGGCGTGCACGATGGCTTCGGAACGATCAAGCGCGCGCTTTGAAGCTTCAAGCTCTTCACCCGGGATGTCTGTACTTTCCTGATGGGCTCGAAACTCCTGCAGACCCGCTACGACGACCTTCGCGAGGTGGCTCTTTTTGTAGCGGTCGGCGATTTTGATGGCTTCATCGAGCTTGCCTTCGCGGAGTGCACCGGCAACTGCGGGTGCGAACTGACGCGACTGCTTCTTGGCAGCGTTGAAGGTCAGGAAGCGGTCGATCATGATGCCGATGGACCATGCCGACATGATGAACATGGTGATGACGACGGCCTTACCGAGCCAGGTCATCTGATCCCACATTGACATTGGGTCGAAGCTGACACCTTCCTGAAGGAGCATCAACGCCCATACCTGAATTGTTGCGAGCATTCTGGTTTTCTCCTGCGAGCTGAGTAATTACTGTCCTGAGTTGTCTCTTACTGTCTGTTTTGCCTGCACTTCTCGTCTGCCGCTCGCATCCGGTGGGCCGGATTACTGCGACAGCGTGAAGTTCACATCAATCTGCGTCACGACCTCGACGGGTTCGCCATTGAGGAGCGTGGGCTGATACCGCCACTGCCGAACGGCCTCGGTTGCTGAAGGAACCAGCAGCGGGTGACCGCTCACTAGGCTGAGATTCTGAATCGATCCATCCCGGCCAATAACCGCGTTGAACCGAACCACACCCTGAATACGAGCCTGACGGGCAAGTGGCGGATATGGAGGCTTCGGCTGGTTGACCAGTTTGGCAGACTGTACGTTTCCACCGACACGGATTTGCTTCGGCGTGGCAGGTTTGGGCGCTTCCTTCGGAGGTGGCGGGGGTGCTGCCGACGGGACACTGCCGATAATGCCTCCAATGACGCCGCCCGGAGTGCCGCCGGGTACACCACCCGGGACGCCACCCACAACACCGACCGCTGCTGCGGCCGGCGGCAGGTCGTCTTCCTTAATCATCGCGATCTCTTTCGGGATCTGCTTGGGAGCCATCAGCCTGCCGGCATCAAACTGCCGGGGAGCCACTTTCACTACCTTGACGGGAGCAACAGCGGCGGGCGGTGGAGGAGGCGGCGGCGGAGGCGGAGGCGCGACCAGAAAACTCGTGAGCTGAGTTTTGGGGAGCGACTCGGTGTAAATCAGCGGGATCAGTACCGCTACCACCACAAGACCGCACTGGATGAGGAACGATACGAAGACCGATGAGGCCTTCCTGGTAGCGTTCTCACCTTGCACGAACGATTGTTCAAACATGGGAACCACCCTTTCCGCCGGGCTGTATTCCGGCGATTCGATCCTTCAGTCCAGACTAACGCCGCTCCCGGGCGGACCTCGCAGCAACCGCCGGAGGCGGCGTACTGCGCCCGGCGCCGGAACGCTGACGACGCGCTTCCAGCTTTCGCTGCGCCAGCACCACGATAGGCGTAGCGATAAAAATCGACGAGTACGTACCGACAATAATCCCGACTACGAACGTGAACGAGAAGCCGCGGAGCACCGGTCCGCCGAAAACAAGCAGGCAGATCGCGCTGAGAAACGTGAGACCACCCGTGAGCAGCGTACGGCTCAAAGTCTGGTTGATGGATGTGTTCATCAGCGTCGTCAGCGACTCGCGCTTCATCAGCTTCAGATTCTCTCGCACTCGGTCGAACACGACAACCGTATCATTCATCGAGTAGCCAACCAGGGTCAGCAGCGCAGCGACCACGGTCAGCGAGATCTCGAAGTCAAACAGCGACAGCAGCCCAATCGTGATCAGCGTGT
>DASQEG010000046.1:0-19840 GCA_035633775.1 Bryobacteraceae bacterium | reverse complement strand
TACGGCCGAACCGAGCGCGGCAGCCTCGGTTCCAAAAAGGCGCCTCGCGAGCCGAGCACTGATGAGCACTACGGGCTGGCCGCCGGCCGTATTCTCTTCGGGAAGAAATGACCGTCCGGCCACGAGTTGGACCCGAAGCGTGTCGAAGTAGTTGCTGGTAATCAAGTGCGCTGGCGCTACAAACGCGTCACCACGATGGCTGATGTTCGTCTGGTAGTTGGCCCAGCCCGCGACGGACTGGAAGGGCGGAGCCAAAGCAATCCCCGTATACACGTCCCAGGAGAAAGATCCGTTCACTACGAGGGCGTTATATTGAGTCCTGTAGCCGCTGATGCTTTCAGCGGGTGTACGGCCTTTTGCTGCCCACGTCGGAATGCGCAGCTCCTCAGGGTTGCCGACCGGTAACGATCGCAAATACAAGGCGTGGAGTGTACTGAACACCGCTGTGTTGCCGCCGATACCGATTGACAGGGAGAGCACTGCGACTGCAGTAAAGCCAGGGGTACGCCGAAGTGCCCGCGCGGCATGCCTGAGGTCCTGCCACCAGCTTTCGATCGCAGGGAAGCTCCATTGCGCACGCAGGTTCTCTCGGATGGTGGTCGCATTGCCAAAACGGCGTTGTGCCGTAGCTGGGGCATCGCTGGTGTCCACGCCCTGCTCCGCGAGTTTCTCTGCACGCATTGCCATGTGGAACGCGAGTTCGTCCTGCAGATCCTGATCGAGCAGTTCGCGCCGTCTGAGAGTTGCCAGACGGAGTTGGAGCGACCTCAGGAAGGGCAGCATTACAGATCTCCTAAGCTTCAGAAGTCAGCACGCGAAGCACGGCCGAACTCAGCTTCTCAAAAGTCCTGCACTCTTCGTTCAGATGCTTGCGGCCGGACGGTGTCAGGCGGTAGAATTTGGCGCGGCGGTTGTTGACCGAAACACCCCATTCGGAACTGAGGAGCCCGCGAAGCTCACGGCGGTGCAGCGCCGGGTAAAGGGCTCCCTCTTCAACATGGAGCACGTCGCCTGACCGCGCCTCAATGCCTTCAAGAATGTCGTAGCCGTGCATTGACCCTGAGGACAGTGTCTTCAGGATCATCAGGTCGAGCGTGCCCTGCAGCACGCCCAAAGCTTTCTCATCGCGCCGCCCCATAAGATACTTATGGAAGTCTACGCTGACCGCGTCCGATTTGCAAGCCCCCTAAACGATTTATGGGGACACCACAGCTGCGTTAACCGCGGCACATCTACAGCAGCAGCGACTCAACCCGATGTGCGTACAGCATGTCGTCGGAAGCGGACCACGAAAAGATTGTGAAGCGCTCGTCCTGAGAAGCGACCAGCGCTATCGCGTCACGCTGGTCCTGTACGAACTGTGCCGCTGACAGATGCCGAGTGCCGCCGAGTGTTGAAGGATGCACCAGCGTTGCGTTCGCACCTTCGACAGGCTCGGCGACCATCACGCGCGTGACCTGGGGCCAACCGTCACGGCGAATGATCTTGACACCGAAGGCGAGCAGTTCATAACGATCGGTAATCACCGTTGCCCCATCAACGACCGTCAGGCCGGCAATGCTGTCGATTGCGCGGCGAAACCGTCCCTGGGTGGCGTCACCTGCCACAAGATCGGTCAGTTCGCAGTACGCGGGCGATACTGCGTACCGCATCGGCTGGACGACCGAGCTTCGCCACGTGTCGTTGTTTGCGGGAACCACGAGGAGGGCTCCTCCGCGCCGGTGTGCGCGCATGGCCGTCGCAAGCTGTTCCAGGACATTGAGTTTGGCATGGCCCGAGTTCACCCCGTTGAAGCCAAGCAGGGACTGTACCAGCTCAGGAGTCTCGGCAGCCGCGCTGCGCTCCTGCAGCAGCACCTTGATCTCGTCCCCCTGTACGACGGCGACATTGGTAAATTTCCCTGTTTCGTCGGACCGCCGGTGCTTCACGACCAGGAGCCCGGGCGCAATTACTTCGAGCACAAAGCAGAATGCTGGAATGCTGCGTGTGGTACCCCAAACCCTCAGTCCGCCTGCGTGGTGCGACACGCCAAGATGAATGCCTGGCTGCTTGACTGCCGGCGCTAGCCGCGAGAGTGCGTCGGGCAACAGCGGAACAGGACAGTCGAGCATCATTGGACGTTCGGAGCAGTCGGGCGAGACCAGGGCCAGAGAGATCGTCGGCACATAACCCTCCTCCCGGCGCAGACTCGCCCAGAATGCCGCATCGATCATCTCTTCAACGGTCGAAGCGTCCGGCGCGATCGTTTGCACGTCACGGCCGGAAGCTTCGAGATTCGCGTAGTGCTCCTGAACTTTTGCGGCCACGGCACGTGCGGGAGGATACGCTCGGCCTATCATTGCGGTGCACGTCCCATGAAGACCAGTGTCGAACGTCACCACCCGGCGTCCGCACGCTGACCTGATCGACTCGCCTGGTGAGGCGCGCCGTTAAGGCTCGCGCAAGTAGGTTCGTGCCCAGTCGAGTTCCGGCCGCACGGCTTCGGCGTTCCTCGCGATGTCGATAAGCTGTTGCGCGTACGCCCGAGCTTTCACCTTGTCTCCCGAGCGAGCCGCTGCCTTTGCTGCCCCGGCGGTCGCATTGAACCGTCGCGGCGCGGTCTGCAACACTCGCTCATATTCCCTGAGCGCAGCTTCCGCTTTATCGCTCTCCAGCAGGAGGTCGGCCAGCAACTCACGGGCTGGCAGCAGTGCGCCGGGCGTAACCGGGTGCTTGTCGACCGAGTCCTCATGGTCAGCGGCAGATTGCAGCAGCCGCAGCCCTTCTGACCGGTTTCCGTCGCTGAAGGCGATTAGGGCGTTCGCGACTTCCAGCTGAGCCCTGATCGAGCCACTCCAGTCGTAGTCCCTCCCTGACGGCAGCGCCCGCTGGATATCGGATATCGCTCCGACGGCTTGCCTCGCTGCAGTCATGTCACCGGTGCGTGCGGCACCGATGGCCCGGGCGTAATGGATCAGCGCTTCTACGTTTCGGAACCGGCTCCACGGAAACCACTCCGGCTTGACCGTGAGGGCAGAAGCGGCCTTCCAGTCATGGCGTTCCAGCGCCCAGCGAGCCGGTGAGGCCGCAAAGGCGTATGCGGCGGCGAACTGATTCTCATCAAGTTTCGACGTCGACTCCAAGTCCCGCAGAGCTGTCAGCGCACTATCGTCTTTTGCCTGCTGCAGCCAGGCATAAACCAGGTAGTCGATCGCGTGAAGCTGGTCGAAGGAGCCGCCGCCGCCGTGCAGCCGCTGCGCCTGGGCGATGGCCGACTTCGCGGAAGCGGCATTGGAGGCCACCGAATCGTCCCAGAGTCCCAGCCGGGTAAAGATGTGGGACGGCATGTGCAGGGCGTGCGCCGAATCGGGCGCAATCTTTGCGTAAGCTCGTGCCGCCTTCAAACCGAGTTCGGCAAGGGAAGGATAGTCGAGGCTGTGAATCAGGTAGTGAGCGATGCCGGGATGGCTCGGGTGACGAGGCAGCAACCTGTTCAGGATCTCGCCACCCTTCTTCTGCCACGCATACGTTTTGTCGCTTGGATCCAGGTAACCAAGGGCGACAACTTGCAGAGCGTGGAAAATCGCGGCCTCGTCATCATCCGGATACCGGGCCTGCATGGTGGCAAGGGCCTGCTCGTACCTCGTTGCGCGGGTTGCGTGATCGACACTCTGCCAGTCTTTGAAGAAAACAGCGAGAGCATCGATATAGTCCCGCTCGCGCCGGGTCTTCGCCGACGTTGCGAGCGCGCGCTGCACCGCCTCACTGCCCAGTTTCAGTTCCTCTGGAGACGGTGGGGCCCAGATCGGGTGATAGTAGGTTCGAGCCACGCCCCAGTGAGCAATACCGCACGAGGGGTCCGCCTTCAAGGCTTGAGTGAACATCAGCCGGGCCTCCTCGTAACCGAACGAGTGAAGCAGAGCTGCAGCACGGGAGATCGAAGACTGCGCGGTCGCATTGCAGGAGGTCGGGAAGTGAACGGTTCCGAGACCTGCCACAGCGTGAGCGTGCTTCGAATGATCTTCCTGTGCGAAGGCGAGGCTCGTTCCGAAGGCCAGAATCGTTGCTGTGAACAGACTTGTTTGTATGAACACACCTGCTCCAATTTGCGGCGGATACTCACCACAGCTTAGCGCCGAGCCATCCCCCGGACATAGGGGGTAGGCCTAAGACTGCCTGCCGATTCGGCTGCAGGAACACCGCGCCAGAAAACTACCGTAAACTTAGCCCTCCGTCGACCGCGGTCACCTGGCCTGTGATGAAGCGGGTGGCAGTGAGGTAGAACAGGACAGCTTCCGCGATCTCCTCGCCTGTACCGGCGCGAGCGGCGGGTGTCTGCTTTACGAAGGCCTGGATCTCCGGCGTGTCGGCTTCCGCAAAAGGAATCACACCTGGAGCGACGGAGTTGACGCTGATTTGCGGCGCCCAGGCCCGCGCAAGCGCGCGCGTCATGTGAACAACACCCGCCTTGGAGGCACAGTAGTGTGCGTGCTGCGGCCAGGGGCGAATCGCGCCGAGCGAACTAATATTCACGATGCGGCCTTCGCCTTCCCGCATCATCCGCCGTGCCGCCTCCTGACAGCAGAAAAACACCGCCTTGAGGTTAATGTCGTGAATGAAATCCCAGTCTTCCTCGGTGATGTCGAGCGGATCGATCCCGGTGAAACGAGCGGCGTTGTTCACCAGCCCGTCTATGCGCCCAAAATGTGCCTCGACCGCGGAGAACAGCGTGCGAATCTGGGGTACTGATTCCAGTTCGGCTTCAAAAACGGCGGCATCAGGTCCGCAAGCTCTTGCCGTCTCCTCAGCTTCCTGCCGCGAGTGGTTGTAGTGAATCGCAACACGAGCTCCTTCGGAGGCGAGCCGCAGAGCGATAGCGCGACCGATGCGCCGGGCCCCGCCCGTGACCACGATCACTTTCCGGTCGATGGAAGGCACAGCCATCATTATGAACAGCGTCGTCCCGGAACCGGACACTCCTCCGGCAGCCTGGAACGGCCGGTCAGCGACTTGGCTGCGGCATTCTGCGTGCGATGTCACCTCCTGTCCGTAAGATACAGTGGAAGTTTCCGGGAACTTGAAATTTAGAAGTGCGTCATCAGCTATCAGGCGTCCAATGAAGAAGATTACATCAGGCACAGCCATTGTGCTTTCGTTTGTGCTGTCTATTCCCTTCGCAGCCCTCGGGCAGTCCCGTGTGAATCGCATTACCGGTTTGCCGGAGGCGGAGGAGTGGCACAGTCGCTTCACGCGCAGCTACCGGGTAGCCCCGGTCTCGCCTATCAATCTGAATAACTCAACCAGGCTCGAGGCCCTGCTTCGGGCCGGCCGTATCTACCTCTCGCTGCAGGATGCGATTGCGCTGGCTCTCGAGAATAACCTCGATATCGAGCTCGCGCGCTACGGGCCCCGCATTGCACAGGCGGATTTGCTGCGCGCCCAGGCCGGTGGCGTCGTCCGCGGCGTGCCCACCGGCATTTCGCAGGGACCCGGTTCCGCTGGTGGCGCCAATCTCGCTGGCACCGGCGTCGCAACGTCAGGCTCCGGAACTGCCGGCGGTGGCGGCGGTGGTGGCGGTGCTTCGACGGGCGGTGCGACCGTCCTGTTCAGCGGTACGCAAACACCGGTGCTGGACGAGCAGTTCTTCGTGACGTACAACTACGCACACCGGACCTCGCCCCAGGCCAACTCCTTTCTGACTGGTATCCCTGCGCTGGTGTTCAACAACGGGTCTGTAAGCGCGGGCGTTCAGCGGGCCTTCCTCACGGGTACCCAGGTGCAGCTTGCCTACGTTCAGAACACACAGGAATCGAACAACGTTCGCGCCGAAATCAACCCCTTCACCTCGGGCAACCTGAATCTTCAGGTCACGCAACCTTTGCTTCGCGGCTTTGGTATTGCGGTCAATAACCGCTTTATCCGCATCGCAAGAAACGATCTGAAAGTTGCCGACCTTACCTTCCGGCAACAGGTGATCGCAACCGTGGCCGCAGTCGTCAACCTGTATTCGGACCTGGTGAGCTTTACCGAGGACGTGAAAGTTCGCCGGCAGGCGCTGTCTCTGGCAGAAAAGCTCTACAACGACAACCGCAAGCAGGTCGAAATCGGCACGCTCGCGCCCATCGAGATTGTTCGCGCCGAGGCCGAAGTTGCTCGCGCACAGCAGGAGTTAACGCAGTCGGAAACGCAGCTACTGCAGCAGGAAACGATCATCAAGAACTATCTGAGCCGTACCGGCGTTGGCAGCCCGGTTCTGGCAGAGGCACGTCTGGTGCCGACGGATTCGCTGCGCATGGCAGAGACCGAGCAGATTCAGCCGATTCAGGATCTCGTAGCTACGGCAGTAGGGAACCGGCCGGAACTGGAGCAGACACGCATTGCCATTGAAAATGCGGAGATCAGTCTCGAAGGTTCGAGAAGCCAGTTGCTGCCGTCGCTCGACCTGGTGGCGGCTGCGCAAAATAACGGATTGGCGGGATCGCTCAACCCGCTGCCTGTGCCGGCCGAAACTGCAACGGGCGGTACTCCGTTCCTGCGTCAGGGCAACCCTGCATTTCTCGGGGGTGTGGGCAGCGTGTGGAGCCAGTTGCTGTCGCGCAACTACCCCGACTACAACATCGGCTTCCAGCTGAACATTCCGCTACGCAACCGCGCTGCTCAGGCCGACGTGATTCGCGACCAGCTGACGCTGCGGCAGAACCAGTTGCGCCAGCGCCAGGAACTCAATCAGATTCGAGTCGACGTTTCGAACGCCCTGATCGCGCTGCAGCAGTCGCGTGCACGCTTCCAGAGCGCTCAAAAATCGCGCGTGCTCCAAGAGCAGACGCTCGACGCCGAGCAGAAGAAGTATGCGTTGGGCGCGTCGACGATCTTCTTTGTGATTCAGGCACAGCGCGATCTGGCGCAGGCGCAGGCAACCGAAGTATCCGCCCTGAGCGCATATAACCGTGCCCGGGTTTCGCTGGGCCGCTCTACGGGTCAGATCCTCGAAACGTATAACGTCAGCATTGACGAAGCACAGCAGGGTTCCGTTCGCCGTCAGCCGGACATGATTCCCGCTGTAATTCCCGAGGGCGGCGCCAAGTAGAGCCGGCCGGCCTTTACTGTCCTTTCTACATGGTCAGTAGAAGGTCCAGAGGGTAGCTGGTAATTGTTACCAAACAACGGAGCGGATGGTACGGTCGTTCACTGAATTCGAAGGGGTTAGAGGTTGGCACGAAGTTTGCTCAAGAACTGGCGTGCTAACAATGCAACGGCTCGAGAGATTCCAGGTTGCTCCTCTGACGTGACCCCTAACTGATCGTCCTCTCTGTTCGACATCCACGAAAACACCCCTGATATCCTGCCCAACCGGTCTCTCGAGCCCCAGCAAGCGCTGGGGCTTTTTGCTGTGCAAGAGACGTTCCGCGTTAGCGAACGTAAGCCGGCGGGAGCGGGTTCCGGATCTGAAAATTCCGCTGGTGCCAATACGGGTAGGCCACCTGAGGCTCACTTGCCGAGTCGAGCGCCGCGACCTGTTCCGGCGTGAGAACCAGATCGGCCGCGGAGAGATTGTCGCGAAGCTGTGCTTCCGTGCGTGCTCCGATGATTACGCTGGAAATGGTGGGCTTCCTCAGCAGCCATGCGAGAGCGACCTGCGGAACCGTCCGGCCAGTCTCGCCTGCGACAGCGTCCAGCGCGTCGACTACCTGGTAGAGATACTCGTCAGCGATGACGGGTCCGCCCGCAGCCGCTTTGTGAAGTCTGCTGACTTCGGGCAACGGCTGATCGCGGCGAATCTTGCCCGTAAGGCGGCCCCAACCCAGTGGGCTCCAGACCAGTGCACCGACACCTTCGACAGCAGCCTGTGGCATCAACTCCCATTCGTAGTCGCGGCCCACCAGCGAGTAATAGACCTGGTGGGCAACGTAGCGTGACCAGCCATAGCGTTCGCTAATGCTGAGCGACTTCTGCAAATGCCACCCCGAAAAGTTCGACGCCGCGATGTACCGGATTTTGCCTGCACGAACCGCCTGATCGAGCGTACTCAAAACCTCTTCGACTGGAGTTAGTGCGTCGAAACCGTGCATGTGGTAGACGTCGATGTAGTCCGTCGCAAGTCGCTTCAGGCTCGCATCAATCTGTCGTGTCACGTGGTACCGCGACGAGCCGACGTCGTTGGGGCCCTCGCCGAAGCGAAACGTAGCCTTCGTTGAGATAAGTATGCTCTCGCGCCTGATATGCCGAATCGCCTGGCCAAGAATCTCTTCGGCCAGCCCGTTCGAGTAAACGTCGGCGGTGTCGAAGAAATTGACACCTGCCTCAAGGCAAACGTCAACGAGTCTCGTTGCCTCGGCCACATCGGTTTCTCCCCACGCGCGGAAGAACTCGTTGCCGCCGCCGAAGGTGCCTGTACCGAAGCAAAGCACCGGAACCTGCAAACCGCTTTTACCCAGTTGCCGAAATTCCATATGCACCTTGGATACGTTCTGTTGGGATTCGGTCGCAGGGAACGGCCAGTCACATACTCACTGGGTCGTGCATCTAAGTGCAAGCGTGGAGGCACCCTGTGAAAAATGACGGCGGTCAAAAAGCTTCCTTCTGGACGGCCACGGCAGACATTCCGCCGCGACCGGTTCTGGTGGGCGACGAGACCGCAGCGGTTTGCGTGATAGGCGCGGGTATCGCCGGCCTTACAACTGCCTATACGCTGGCGCGCGAAGGTAAGTCGGTTATCGTTCTCGATGACGGTCCGATTGCAGGCGGGGAAACGGGACGCACAACAGCTCACCTGTCGAATGCTCTGGACGATCGGTACGTCGAGTTGGAACGGCTCCACGGCGAAGGCGGCGCGCGGCTCGCTGCCGAGAGCCACACAGCGGCAATCGACTATATCGAGCAGATCATTTCCACAGAAAACATTGCCTGCGACTTTCGCCGGCTTGACGGATATCTCATCCTCGCGCCTGGTGAACGGGAGGAGTTGCTCGAACTGGAACTCGAAGCCGCGACTCGGGCCACTGTTCCCGGCGTGCGTAGAGACAAGCACCCGCCGCTAAGTCGAAGACTTGGTCCATGCCTGTGCTTTCCGAATCAGGCACAGTTTCACATCATCCGCTATATGGCGGGACTTGCCGACGCAGTTGAACGATTGGGCGGCCGTATCTTCACCCGTACCCATGTCACGGAAATTCATAAAGACGATCGCCCGCTGGTGACCGCCTAAGGTCATGGAACGGTGCTTGGTAACCACGTCGTCGTCGCGACGAACACGCCGGTAAACAACTGGGTGACCATTCATACGAAGCAGGAGCCCTATCGAACTTATGTGATCGGCGGCGCTATTCCGCGGGGCTCGTTCCCACCGATGCTGCTGTGGGATACGGCCGACCCTTATCACTACGTACGCATGCAGCCGCACTCGGAGCGTCACGACATGCTCATCGTAGGCGGTGAGGACCACCGCACGGGTCAGGCACACGATTGGGACCGCCGGTTCGATGCGCTCGAAGCGTGGGCCCGGCATCTTGTACCGGAGATGGAAGGCGTGGAGTATCGGTGGTCGGGTCAGGTGATGGAGCCGATGGACGGCATGGGATTTATCGGGCGAAACCCTGGCTCAGACAATGTGTATATCGTGACCGGGGACTCCGGTCACGGCATGACACACAGTACGCTGGCGGCGCTGCTAATTCGCGATCGGATTAATGGTGCGGAGAATCCGTGGCGCAGCCTCTACGATCCGTCGCGCAAGACTCTCAAGGCCGCAGGAGAGTTCGCGAAATTCAACCTGAATGTCGCCAGGCAGTACCTCGGCGTGGTGACGGCCGGAAAGTCGCTCGATCCGGACTCGATTGCGCCGGGCACGGGTGCTGTGCTCCGGCGGGGCGTGCAGAAGGTCGCATTCTACTGCGATCCGGAGGGCAACAAGCACGAGATGTCGGCGGTGTGTCCGCACCTTGGGTGCATTGTTGACTGGAACGACACGGAGAAGACCTGGGATTGCCCGTGCCACGGCTCCCGGTTCAGCGCCGACGGTTCCGTGATCAATGGCCCGGCAAATTCCGGGTTGTCCCCAGTTGACGACGTGGACCAGCCTGTTGTGATGCAGCCGGTGCAGCAGTAGAGCCCAGGTTGGGCGGCCGCCTCGGGGCAAATTCAGCAACCGGGGCCGCAGATGTCCCATCTAAACCATTGACCCGGAAGTGCCGATACCGGCTCAACGGTGAAGGTGAGTGTCCGTTTCTGCTTGCCAGGGACGGCTTGCGTGTTTATACTGCTCTTTTCCAGTGGTGGTTGCTTGAGAAACATCCGGTTGCAAGACGATTTCGACCCGCTGGCCAGCCAGCGTGAAGCCGCAATGTTCTACGGCCTCTTCCTGCGCGGTCATTCTCTCGACTCGCTGCGCCGGGACATCGACATTCCCCGTCCGCTCCTGCAGAAGTGGCTCAGTACGCAGCGGTTTGAGCCCGGTTTCCGGGACAACCTGCGGCGTGTGTATCAATACCGTAAACAAGTTCTTGCTATTTTTGAGGAACTGGTAGGCAGCGACCGCCACCGCGCACGGCTTCAATAGGCGCCTCGATGCGCAGCCGCCTGGCCGCACTTTCGCCGGTTGCGCTTGTGCTGGGCATCCTCATTCTGGGCTGGCTGCAGTGGCGCTGGATCGACAGAGTTGCCGAAGCGGATCTGGAAAGCGAACGCACTCGGCTAACCCAGGCGGCTGGCCGGATCGCAGCCGAGTTGGACACAGAAATCACCCGAGCCATCCTGTTCTTTAGTCCGGGTCCTCCGGCAGGCGATCGCGTCGAACAACTCAGTTCCAAAATCCACGAATGGAATGCCGCTGCGGCCTGGCCAAATCTCGTTCGCGAGATTGTCGTGGTGAATGAAGAGGGTCCAGCGCAACGCGTGGGTACCGATGGCCAAGTTTCGGTCACGTCGGCACCTTCCGTATCGCTGCACGACCGAGATCCAGGTGCTCATCATAATCCGGTGCTCTTTGCGGGCGCGCCGGCTTTTCCTCTTGGCCCGGGACCCATGCGTGTGTGGGGCCGCGGACATCCTCCCGGTCCTCCGCCGCCCGGATTTGCAGCTCCCCGATTTCCGCCCCCGCCGCGTTCGACCGACTTCCTGGTCATCAATGCCGACGCCGTCACACGAAGTATTTTGCCCGCCCTGGCGGAGCGACACCTGCCGTCGCCGGCGTACCGCGCGCATCTGATTCGGCGGGACGAGCCCAGTTCTCCCGGGCAGCTCGGAATCGTCACTGCCGGAGTCGGCGCACTCCGGCCCGGCTGCTTACTTGGCAAAGGACGCTCGGGCCGACGTGGGCCGCGGCCCGGGCGGGGCGGACGGCAATTCGGTCCGGGGCCGCCTGAGGGTCGCGGGCACCTGCTGCTCAGACTGCGTTCAGCGTGCATGGATGGCACGCCGCTTGAAGGCGGATGGTGGGTGCTCGCGCTGACGCACAGCTCCGGAGTGCCGGGCGGGCCGGCGCTGGTCACGCGAAACCGCAACAGGGCTGTCGCCCTCGCTGGCCTCTGCCTCCTTGCTGGTGCGCTTGCGGCACTGCTCGTCGCCTCCCGGCCGGCGCGTGACGCAGCGCAGGGACAGATCGAGTTCGCGATGTCAGTCTCACACGAACTGAAGACGCCGCTTACCGTCATGCGCCTCGCTGGCGACAATCTTGCTTCAGGGATCGTCCCGGCTGAGGCGGCCAGGCGTTATGGCGAGACGATACGCAAAGAGGCGGAGCGTCTCTCGGGCATGGTGGATCAGGTGCTCACGTTTGCTCGCACCGGACGGCCGGACTGGACGGCGGAGACCTCGCCCGTTTCCCCCGACGCCATTGTCGACGCGGCTGTTGCCGCTGCGGAGCCCGTCCTGAAGGAGACCTCGATCGATCTGGTGCGCGAGATCGATCGTGACTTGCCCCTGGTCAGCGCCGACCTCGGCCTCGCTACCTCCGCGCTGACCAACCTTATCGTGAACGCGGTCCGCCACGGTGGCGCAGGCAGGTGGGTGCGGGTCCGCGCGTTTGCCGAACGCGACACTGTGGTCTTTGAGGTCGCCGACCGGGGGCCCGGGATTTCGGCGCGCGATGTTCGCAGAGTCTTCCGTCCGTTTGTGCGCGGAATGAACTCTGGCGGCACCAGAGGCGCAGGTCTGGGATTGCATCTGGTCAAGCGGATCGCAGAAGCTCACGGAGGCTCGGCTGAAATCGAGAGTTCGACGGGCCACGGTACCGCAGTGCGCATTCGGCTGCCGGCGGCTTCGGCGCCCGTACTGCAGCCGACCACATGAACACGCGTGTTCTGGTGATCGAAGATGAGCGGGAGCTTGCCCTCCTGCTTCACGACCGGCTTGCAGCCGAAGGATACGACGTTGAGTTGAAGCATGATGGCGTGTCCGGAGTTGAACGCCGTCTCCACGGGTCTGTTCCACCTGGTCCTGCTGGACATTATGCTGCCGGGTATCGATGGGTTCGAGGTCTGCCGGCGTGTCCGCGCGGCGGGGTTGCGGATTCCCATCCTGATGCTCAACGCCCGCGGGCAGGTGACGGACCGGGTCGCGGGCCTCAAGCTCGGCGCGGACGATTATCTGCCGAAGCCATTCGACGCGGCGGAACTCCTGGCGAGGATGGAAGCGCTGCTCCGACGTTATCCGCCGGTTCTCGCTCCGGTCTCGTTCAGCGGAGTTACCGTCGACCGTGCCAAACGTGTCGTGACACGCGACGGCCAGACCGTGGAGCTGTCGCTGAAAGAATATGAGCTGCTTGCCTTTCTCATGGACCGTCCCGGAAAGCCGGTCAGCCGTGAAGAACTCCTGCGCAAGGTCTGGGGATATGAATTCACTCCGAATACGCGGACGGTTGACGTTCACATCGCGCAACTGCGGACGAAGCTCGAGCCATCTCCGCGCGAGCCGCGGCACCTGACTACCGAGCACGGAGTGGGATATAAGTTCCTTCCCTAGCCGGTAACCGCTGAATTTACATGCACTTTACATCGGGGGTGAAGCCTCGGAACGTGCGGCGGCGTTCTTCTATGCAGGAGAGATCAAAGGTCCTATGATCAACAAAATTTCGACTGTTGCAGTCCTTGTGGCTGCCGCGACGCTGGCTCAGCCGGCTCCCGGCGGGCGGGCGCCGCTGACACCGGAACAGGCTGTTGCCCGACGCGTACAGCACCTGACAACACTGCTGAGCCTGACGGCCAGTCAGCAGACGCAGATCACGGCGGTTCTGACCGAAGAGAGAAGTGCGGCTGAAGCGCTCCGGACGAACCTGCAGACGGCTCACACGAACCTCAGGAATGCGATCGACAGCCGTGCCGGCGATTCGCAGATCGACACGGCGGCGTCCCAGGTCGGCCTCGTTCAGGGACAGTTGACGGCCATTCACGGCAAAGCGCAGGTGAAGCTGCTAAACATTCTCACGCCGGAACAGAGGGAGAAGTTGGCGGCGCTGCCACAATTCGGCCGCGGCGGGCATGGCGGACCGATAGGACCCGGCGCCGCCGGAGCTGGAATGCGTCACCGCGGGCCAGGTCTCTAAATCCCCGCTGGTGGCGCGGGGCCGGGGATAGCTCTCCAATGGCATGCGGGTAAATCTGAGGCACCGCCCGCATGGAATTGCAGGTACAATCAGGGAGAGCAATCCCCGTTGTATGGAAAAGTATGTCCTCTGCTGCTAAACCTGCCGGTGCGTCTGAAATGGGGGCGCCTGTAGCACGGCCGGTGCCGTGGCTACAGCTTGCCTGGTTCACTGCGCTCCTCATTTTGTGCTACGCACCAGTGCTGTACCGCCTGGTCATGCAGTGGAACAACGATGAGGACATGGGGCATGGGTTCTTCGTGCCGGTCGTTGCGGGCTGGATCGCGTGGCAGAAGCGCGATGAGTTATTAGACGGCGGCACCCGTGCAGAGCCGCTCGGTTTGTTGCTGCTCGTGTGGGGCGCCTTTCAGCTCTACATCGGCACGCTCGGTGCTGAGCTGTTCCTTTCGCGAACCGCGTTCATCGAATCGATCGTCGGGGCAGTGCTGTTCATGGGTGGATGGCACGCACTCCGGGTACTCGCGTTTCCGCTGTTCCTGCTCGTTTTCATGGTGCCGATCCCAACCGTCATCTACAACCAGATCACATTCCCACTCCAGTTGTTTGCAAGCCAGGTAGCGGCATACACGCTCGAACTGATCGGCATTCCTGTTCTGCGTGACGGTAACGTGCTTGAGCTCGCCAGCCAGAAGCTCTCAGTCGTCGAGGCGTGCAGCGGCATCCGCTCGCTGCTCTCCCTGTCGTTTCTATCGCTCGTTTACGGTTGGTTCTTCGATTCGAAACCCTGGATGAAGTGGGTGCTGCTCGCGTGCACGATTCCCATCGCTATTGCGGCGAATGCGTTCCGCGTAACGATCACCGGGATTCTGAGCGAGATCAATCCCGAGTACGCGCACGGAACCGCGCACACTGCCTCGGGCTGGATCATTTTCATGATCGCCCTGTTCTTCCTTGTCATTACCCACCAGGTCATCGACCAGGCTTATCGGAGGACCCTTGGAAAATCGAAGGCTGTCTGAGGCCGGCTTCCTGCGAAGCCGTGCAGCGGTCGTTCTCAGCGTGCTGCTCCTGACGCAGGCTGCTCTCCTGTATGGCTTCAATCGCCGCGAGCTTCTGCCGACTCACGTTCCGCTGGCGGAGAGCCCGAGGAGCTATGGATCCTGGGCCAGCAGTGAAGACAACGTGGTCGAAAAGGAGGTTCAGGCCGTCCTGAGAGCTGACGATTTGCTGAACCGCACGTTCGTCAGCTACAACCTCCAGCGCAGCGCCAATCTGTTTGTGGCCTACTTCCGTTCGCAGCGAACGGGCCAGGCTCCGCACGCGCCGAAGAACTGCCTGCCGGGCTCCGGCTGGGTTCCAGTCACCTCCGACATCATCAACGTCGCCGTGCCGGGTCGTCCCGAACCTCTCGAAGTGAACCGCTACATCGTACAGAAGGGTGACGTGCGGAGCATGGTCATGTACTGGTACCAGTCGCGGGACCGTGTTGTTGCGAGCGAGTACACCGCAAAGTTTTACGTGATCGCTGACGCGATTCGCTATAACCGTACGGACACGGCACTGGTCCGGGTTGTTGTGCCTCTGCAACAGGGTGAGCAGGTCGAGGAGGCGCAACGGGACGCCGAGGACTTCATTCGCAACTTCTACCACCCGCTGCGCGGCCATTTTCCGAAAGCCTGAGCCCGGCATGTTCAGGCTTGCGGTTGCTCTGTCGCTCGGCTTGAGCGTCACTGCCGCTCAGACTACGCCTCCCACTCCATCCCCCTCCCCCGTTTCTCAGCACCGCCTCGACACGCTTGAGCTGCGGCTGGAAGCGGTCGAGTGGCAACTACGCCTCGGCACCATCGCCGAAGTTGATCGTGTACAGTACACAAGTCTTCCGCTGGCGAGAGAGACAAATCCGACTGCGCAGGGGGCGGGTAATCCTCTCATCATCGAAGCGCTCACGTTCATTCCCCGCAATCTCGACCGGTCGAAAAAGCACCCGCTGATTGTGTTTGCCCATGGGGGCGTGCACAGCCGGTTCAGCACTGGTTATCTGCACATCGTCCGGGAGTTACTCGATCAGGGGTATTCAGTTATTGCGCCAGACTACCGCGGCAGCACCGGTTATGGAGGTTCGTTTTACAACGCGATCGACTACGGTGGGAGGGAAGTCGACGACGTGAAAGCGGGGCGAGACTGGATGCTGGAGCGATACACGTTCCTGGACCCGGAGCGGGTCGGCGCGATTGGATGGAGCCACGGGGGCCTGATCACACTCATGCAGATCTTCCAGCACCCCAAGGCGTATGCTGCAGCGTACGCCGGAGTTCCGGTAAGCGATCTGGTTGCGCGAATGGGTTACAAGTCGGGCAGCTATCGCGACATCTTCTCGGCTCGCAACCATATTGGCAAGACGGCGGAGGATGACGTTCAGGAGTACCTTCGTCGGTCACCGGTAACGCATGCCGACAAGCTTGCCACTCCACTGCTGATTCACTCGAATACGAATGACGAAGACGTCAACGTCCTCGAGGTGCAGCGGCTGATCGCCGCGCTGAAGGCAGCAGGCAAGCAGTTCGAATCGAAGATCTGGCAGGACGCTCCCGGGGGTCACGCCTTCAACCGCACAGATACGAAGCTCGCACGCGAGTCCCGCGAAGAGATCTACCGGTTCCTTGCGCGTTACCTCAAACGTGGCGCCTGAGCGAGGGGCGGCGTGCCTGGTAACATCATAGGCACACATGCCAGTTTCCTTGAAGAATCAGGTAGTTCTTGTTGTGGGTGCCTCCAGCGGCATCGGCCGGGAAAGCGCGATTCTGTTTGCGCGCGAAGGAGCGCGGGTCGTGGCGTCCGCACGCCGCGAAGAGCGTCTGCAGCAACTCAAATCGGAGATGCAGGGAGACGGTCACCAGCTCGAAATTTTTCCCGCTGACGCGTCGGACCCCGCGGCGATGGAAGCTCTTGCCGAGCATGCGCGCAAGACGTTCGGCGCCATCGACATCCTCGTGTTCGTCACCGGAACCAACACGCCGGATCGATACCTTCCGAAGCTCACGCCGGAGATCTGGAACAATCTGATCTCGGTGAACCTCAATGCTGCCTATTACGCCACACGCGCTGTCATTCCCGAGATGCGTGATCGAAAAGCGGGCCATCTCATCTATGTCTCCTCAATTTCGGGCATTGTTCCAGACGTTTCCGGCTCCGCTTATCAGGCGTCCAAGCGAGGTATGATCGGTCTCGCGCACGCTGTCCGGGTGGAGGAAAAAGAAAACGGCATCCGCACTTGTGCGGTCTGCCCCGGGCTCGTCGAAACCGAGATTCTGGAGAAGCGTCCCGTGAAGCCCAGCGCTGAGACGCTGGCGAAGGCTCTGCAGCCGGAAGATGTGGCTGAGATCATTCTGTCGGTAGCAAAGCTTCCGGCGCGCGCCGCCATCCCTGAGTTGCAGATCATGCCCACGCAGTTGTAGTCAGCGCCTCATGAGATTGGCGAGCACTGGGTCATGCGCGTGGTACTCAGTCGCCCAGGGCGGCCACAACTGCCGTTCACGCACGAACGACCGGGCTGACGGGGTCCAGCGTCAGCCCAAACTGTTCTGCGAGGTCATAGCGCAGGTTGTGCACCGTCCCCGTGCCTTCGGCGATCGTCATCTTCCGGTTCAGCACGTCGTCCCGGTACTGCGCCCGCGCTACGGCGGCGCGGCGGCGCGCAATGATGCGCATGCGCTGCACCTCACGTTCTGTCGCGGACAGAGTCGCTGGCAGCCCCGCGCAGTCGCGCATGATCGCAGCCTTCACGGCCGCGCTGATGCTTCCGTTCTGCGTCAGGATGTCAAACATCAGAGCCGTTCCACGCTCCGAGCTTAGTCCGTAATCGGAGGCCAGCGTACGGGCCCGGTTGAACACTACTTTCGCCGCGTCCGCCTGAATCGCACGAAATTCGGGCGTTCGCCCGAGCGCTGCAAACATCCCGCGCCACGGCTCGAGAAATCTGTGCCGCCGATCCTGCAGCGAGCGCGCAAATGCAAGTTGTTCCGGCAATTTGCCTCCCAGCATCCGCTGCAGTTGTGCGAGGTGTTCATGGAAGATGTCGTCGGCCGTCTTCGGGTGTTCTTTAACGAAGCAGGCCAGCAACGGCTGGAGTGTGCCCTGCCCTATGTTCCACTGCAGTGCTCCAAAGCTCATACCCTGCCCGTCGAAGTCCCCTGCCAACCCGCAAAAGCAGTCCGGGGGCGCGCAGCACGTTTCGAAAGACCCGGTCAGTGCGAGGCACCGCTGGTCGACTGGACAGCTGAGCAGATCATTCGCAGGCCGCGGCTGGTCGGGGAACATTTGGCTCCACGTGGCCGGTCCAACCTCGCCGTTGAGATCCAGGTTGTGCGTACGCTGGAAGCACTTCACGGCGGCTTCCGTGCCTCCTCCGTACTGTCCGTCCAGAGGTCCTGTGTACAGCTTCAGCTCTCGAAGGCGCGTCTGGACCGCGAGAACGGAATCGCCGGCAGAACCGCGTCGGAGGGTCATGATATTCGACATAGCTTAATCGCGTCACTCGGGCAAGGCAAATCGGTAACCGTTGCCTCCAGGCGGTACCTCGAGGCCATGAAAGCTTAACAACCTCCAGGTGCACCGGTTGATAACAACGGCCGCAACTTGCAGCAGCGTCGGCAAATAAGAGTGCAGGGAACGTTGTGAACGGCCAGCAGATGAATTCTTACTGAGACCCAGGCTGTTCCTACAATCGAGGGTGATGAAGATCCTGACGGTCGCATCCGAAGCTACACCGTTCGCGAAGACGGGCGGACTGGCGGACGTGCTCGGTTCGCTGCCTGCGGCGCTGGCGCAGCGAGGCGCGGAGGTTGCGGTTGTGCTCCCTCTTTACCGGCGCTCGGCAGTCGACCTGCTCGCGGCCTCGACCCCCGTGCTCGACGGCTTACCCGTCCACTTTACCCAAGGCCGCGCCGTCACGATTTCAATCCGGCGGCTTGACCACAGAGGAGTTACTCATTACTTCGTCGATTGCCCCGAGTACTTCGATCGCGCGGGCTTATATGGCGATGGTGGAGTTGATTACCCCGACAATCACTTGCGGTTCGGCGCGCTCTGCCGTGGCGCCATGGCCATCATCAGATCAGTCTTTCGCCCTGACGTGGTCCACTGTCATGACTGGCAGGCATCCCTGATCGCGGCGATCATCCAGGACCGGTTCCGTGCGGATCCGACTTTCCGCCGGATTCCTCTCCTCCTGACAGTACACAACCTGGGATATCAGGGACTATTCCCCCGGACTGCAATCGAGGACCTGGGCCTTAGCCCATCTCTGTTCCGGCCGGACGCTCTCGAGTTCCACGGGCGGGTCAACCTCCTGAAGGGCGGCCTCGTCTTTGCGGATGCAATCAGTACGGTAAGCCCGACCTATGCGCGCGAGATCCAGACGCCGGAGTACGGCATGGGCCTCGATGGTCTGCTGCGGAGCAGAGCGCATGTGCTCACGGGAATTGTGAACGGCGTCGACTACGCCGAGTGGAATCCCGAAACAGATGAACACCTGCCGGCGCACTACTCGGCCGCCGATCTTAGCGGAAAGGCCGAGTGCAAGCGCGCGCTTTTGCAGGAAGGCGGGCTGGCGCAGAATGCCGGTCGCCCTCTGATTGGGATCGTTGGGCGGATCGTCGGACAAAAGGGGTTTGATCTGATTGATGCGGCAGCCGACCGCCTGTTCACTCAGCACGATGTCGCTATGGTCGCCCTCGGTACAGGCGAGCCGGTCTACCAAACCGCCATGGCGTCGCTGGCGGCCCGGTATCCGGATCGGGTGCACGTCCGCATCGCCTACGATAATGGCCTGGCACATCGAATCGAGGCGGGGGCCGATCTTTTCCTGATGCCGAGCCGCTATGAGCCCTGCGGTCTGAACCAGATCTACAGCCTGCGTTACGGTACGGTGCCTGTCGTGCGTGCTACCGGCGGGCTGGAAGATACAGTAGATGAGGATGCCGGGTTCCGCTTTCACGAGTACAGCCCGGATGCTCTGCTGGTCGCGCTCGGGCGAGCTTTGTCAGCGTATCAGGACACGGAAAGCTGGCGTAACAGAGTACTCACCTGCATGAGCCGCGACTGGAGTTGGCATGCCTCCGCAGACCGTTACATGGATCTGTTCCGGCAGCTCACAACCCCAGCATGAATCGTTTCCGCCGAACCCGCATCCAACACGACAGAATACCGATTACGGAGAGACAATGGCAGGCGCAAACACACTGGAATTTACCGACGCAAGTTTTGATCAGGACGTGCTCAACTCAGAGGTCCCCGTGCTTGTGGATTTTTGGGCGGAATGGTGCG
>DASQEG010000045.1:0-2804 GCA_035633775.1 Bryobacteraceae bacterium | reverse complement strand
CTACGTCCCGGGCCGCAGCTGGAAGGGGCTGGCGGAGATGCTTCTGCTGCTGCTGCCGCCGTTGAAAGTTGCGGATCTCGGCGCGGGTGAGGGTACGGTTTCGCTTCTGCTGGCGCAGCGTGCCGAAAGTGTCATCGCCGTGGACAGCTCGCCGAAGATGATGGAGTATGCGACCGAGGTGGCGCGTCGGAACGGCGTTGCGAATCTCGATTACCGGCTCGGAGATATCGAGCAGCTGCCCGTGGGAGATGGCGAGGTGGATCTGGCGCTGTTCCATCAGAGCCTGCACCACGCGATCCACCCTGAGAAGGCGATTCTGGAAGCGCAGCGCATCACCAGACCCGGCGGCAGGGTGGTTGTGCTGGATCTGCTGCGGCACAGGTTTGAGCAGGCTCGCGAAATGTACGCGGACGTGTGGCTCGGGTTCACTCTGGTCGAACTCGAGGATCTTCTGCGTGCAGCCGGACTCACGGACATCTCCGTCGCAGTGGTGCATCGGGAAGAGGAAGCGCCGCACTTTCAGACGGTGCTGGCTACAGGCCGAACTGCCGCAGGTGATGGTCAGTGTGAAGCCAGACCCAGCGCTGCCACTCTGACTGCTTCAGCGCCCCAAAGATCGGGTGTTTGACGTCCGGGATCGCGCCGTTCCGACTGAACTCGCGCATAGCTTCGATCAGCCGCTGTCGATCCGAGTTAAAGTCGACAGGTTTCGTACCAAGCTTCTCCTGATCTGCCTGTGGGGTAGTAGGGATGCCTTTCGGCCAGGTGAGAGGCACGTACAGGGCACCGTACTTCATGACCGTGCGCATTACCGGACGGGAGTTGTCCGGAATGTGCCGGCGTCCAAGAGGGAGAAGGATCGAGTCCCACAGATGGCAAAGCATCGATGACGCTGACATCCGGCCCCACAGCCGCTCGGTATCAGGTTGCAAACGCATCAACCTCGATTCCAGCAACTCGAGCGAACGGGCTTCAGCCAGCGTCTTCAGATCTTCGACCTACCTTGCAGGAACCCTGCCGAACCGTGTAAACAGGCTCCGGAACAGTCGCCAGATTGCCGCTGCGAGAAGCAGGAATACGATCAGGAAGACGGCGACGACGACTGCCGCAATCAAAGGATGCTCAACGACGACCCAGAGCCCAAAGGGTACCAGAGCATCTTCTGCAAAGGACAGAATCCAGTTGGAAAATGGCTCGGGGCTGTGGTTTGCGGCTACCCGCGTCGCGGCTTTCGCTGCGTGTCCGCCGAGTGCCACCCCACCTGAAAGCAGGCCGATGAGAACCGTCAGCGAAGGATCGAAACTGCCCAGCGCCGTGATGCCGAGCGCCGCCGCGCCCACCGGTCGGATGAACGTGTGGATCGCGTCCCAAATGCTGTCGAACCATGGCACCTTGTCGGCGACAAACTCGGCCAGGAACATCGCCCCGGAGCCGAGCAGTACGGGCGTTTGAGCCAGAACACTGAGCTGCTCCATGTTGGTGGCGGGTTCGAACCAACCCATACGGATGGTGAAACCGAGCGCGAAGACGGTGAAGTAAAGGCGGATGCCCGCCAGCAGTCCCAGCCCCGCAGCAGAACCCAGTACCGATAACGTATCCATGCGCGACGACTCCCTACTGTCAGACGCGCTTTCGACTGCTACTGTTCCGTTATGCAGCTTCGCGTTCGTCGATCCGCCGGTCCGTGTTGATGAACGGCCAGCACAGGCCGCCAAGGACGTACATAGCTGCCATGGTGTAGAGGAAGGTGGACCAACCGTAGCCTGTGTCGAGAATTCGTCCGCCGACCCACGGGGCAACGAAACCGGCGATGTTGCCCATCATGTTCATCGAGCCCGAGACGGTACCTGCATACTTCCCGCCGATGTCCATGCAGGTGGCCCAGGCGCCGGGCATGACGAGATCGTTGAAGAAGCTGGTCAGGCCGAGGAAGAACATGATCCCCGCCGCGGCACCCAGGCTCAGATCGGTCGCGGCCTGCTGCAGCTGAATGAAGATCAGCAACATGGCCGCAGCTCCGAAGAAGCCGATGCAGGCCATCAGGCGGCGCGTCCGGCCAATGCTGCCGGTGATGCGCGTAACGCGCGCCGAAATGAAAGCGCAAAAGAGCGAGCCCACGCCACCGAAAAACAGCGGCATGAAGGCGAGAACTGCGCGCTCGGTATCGGTCAGCGTCGTGAACCGTTCCTTGAGGAAAGTGGGGAGCCAAGTGATGTAGAAGTACCAGGGATACGTGATGAAGAAGTATTGTGCCCAGAGAAGCCAAACGTCCCGCGAGGTCACCAGCTTGGCCCACGGAACGTTGCCATGGGTGTCCGCGAGCTTCTCATTGCCGCCAAGCAAGGCCAGTTCCGCCGCGTTGACAGACTTGTGATCGGCCGGATTATCCCGGTACCACTTGTAAAAGGCGGCTGCCCAGATCACGCCGATCGCTCCAAACAGCACGAATGCGGACCGCCAGCTCATGTACTCAAATGTCTTCACGACGAGCAGTGGCGTCAGCGCACCGCCCCAGCGGGCGAAGGTCCACATGATTCCCTGTGCTCGAACGCGCTCCTCCGTCGGCAGCCATGTACTGAATGCCTTCGTAAGGTTCGGGAAGCATCCCGCCTCGCCGGCGCCGAAGAGAAATCGGCAGACATACATGGATGCGAAGTTCCACATGTAGCCGGTCAGGGCGGTAAAGGCGGACCACCAGATGACAATGCGCATGAGTACACTGCGCGCGCCCATTTTGTCGCCCATCCAGCCGCCCGGAACCTCAAACAACGCGTAAGCGATCGCGAACGCTGAGAAGATGGACC
>DASQEG010000044.1:0-4371 GCA_035633775.1 Bryobacteraceae bacterium | reverse complement strand
TACAAGGGGAAGGGCCAGCCATCGTGGTACCAGTTCACGGGCAATCTCTTTCAGGACCGGCTGGCCGAGATCTACTTCCTGTCCATGGACCGCAAGGATCTTGAGCGGGTTCCGATCCGCGGCTGGCTTGCGTTCCTCGACGGAAAGGACGCTGATTATCCCGTGCAGGCGCTGCAGAAGGACCTGGAGCACGTTCGGAGCACAATGAAGGCTATCGAGGCGGATACAACCACTGCCGACACGCGCCTCGCGGATTACCTGCAGGAGCTCAACCCGGCCGCCACGATGGCCCTTACGAACCTGACGACGGGTGCCTATCTCGCGGGCAACATCTGGAGTCTGCACAGCCGGTTCCGATACTTCGACCCTGTACGGCGGCGCGCAGGACTCCCGGACGATGTTGGCGCGCTGGTTGAAAAGCTGGAAGCAGATGCCGCGACCCTGACCCTTGTGAATGTCGATCCAGTCGAAGCTCGAAACGTCATCGTGCAGGCAGGGGCCTACGGCGAGCATCGGTTCGAATCAGCCGAGATGGGCGGGAAGACCACCGCGGTGGGCGGCCCGCTGCTCACTGTTCGGCTGGAGCCCGGTTCCGGCGCCCGTATTCGCTTCCGAATGGCCCGATACGTCCATCCGCCGACGCTTTCCCATCCATGGGACCGGGGGTGGTTCGGCCATAATCGGCCAGGGAGTGCCACCCAAGCTGCGGCACAGTAAAGGTCAGACTTGACCTGGAGCATGCGTTGCGAGTATGCTCCACCCAATCGGACTTCTGCTTTGAAGCAGATTCCAGGTACTGAGGGGTGCAACACGCTATGGCCAAAGTGTTCGTTGTCCTTGTCTGCTGCTTCAACCTCTTTGCACAAACTACAGGGACCGCTACCCTGGTGGGAACGGTGACTGACAACTCGGGCGCTCTTGTTGCAGGTGCCACGGTTGACATCGTCAACACAGAAACCCAGTTTGTCTACAACGGCGTTACCAACCCGGAAGGCAGCTACTACGTGCCCAACCTCAGTCCGGGTACGTACCGTCTTACCGTTCAGGCGCAGGGTTTCAAGCGCTATGTGCAGGACGGCATCATCCTGCGGACGAGCGAGCAGCCCCGTATCAATGTGGCCCTTGAACTCGGTTCGGTGACGGAATCGATCAATGTACTGGCATCGGCTCCGCTGATCGAAACCGAAACCACATCGACCGGGCAGGTCCTCGAAGGCGAAACGATCGTCAAGATTCCCGTTCTGCAGAAGTATGCATTTCGCGTTCTGCTGTACCTGCCGTCCACGTCCAACATCAACGGCCAGCACGTCGTAGGGCAGCGGGAGCGCTCGCTCGGATACACGATGGACGGAGTCGGAGGCAAAGAGCCGGTGCGCTCGATGATCGGTTCGACCAACCAGGTCGCTTCGACGACGATGGACGCTATCCAGGAAGTCAAGCTCTTTACTACCGGCATGCCTGCCGAGTTTGGTCATGCTGCGGGCGGGCTGCTGTCGACGGTGTTCAAGAGCGGCACAAACCAGTGGCACGGCTCGGCCGAAGACCGGTACATCAATAAGGCGCTGATCCATCGCACAAAGCTGGAACAGCTGCCTCGCAACAATCCCTTCACCTATCACGAGCTCTCAGCCACGATGGGCGGACCGGTGTATATACCCCGCATCTACAACGGCAAGGACAAGACCTTCTGGTTCTTCGGATTTCAGCGGCACCACGAGAAGGGTGGTGAAACCGCCACGCTCGGCGTTCCTTCGGCCGAGATGCTTGCTGGAAACTTCAATTTCGGCGGCTTGAATCCTATCTACGATCCGGACACAACGACCTTCGGCCAGAACTCCCTTTGCCAGCCGGCGGGTAGCGAGTGCTGGTACAGGCTGCCGTTTCCGAACAACCAGATTCCGCAGTCGCGCTTTGACCCGGCAGTGCGAAATTTCCTGAGCCGGAATCCGTACACCCCGGAGAACAACCCGCAGAGCGCCATCAACGCCGCGCTCGGTCCGGTGAACAACCTCATCGCACCGACAAACTACCGGTCCTACCGAACGCGGTTTGACGCCAAGATCGATCAGCAGTTTTCGGCAAATCACAAGATATTCGGACGGTACTCGCATGTTCGGCACCGTGCCTGGCGCGACAGGCTTTCGCCTGAGATCGCCTGGACGGAGTACGACACACGAGCCGTCCCGCTTCCCATCGATCAGCGGAATGCCGTCATCTCGGACACCTACACGATTAATCCCACCATGATCAACGAGGTGCGGATCGGCTTCAACCGCCGCAAAGCGACGACGACGCCGAGCACCATCGGACAGAACTGGGCGGCCGAACTGGGCATCCCCAACGTGAGCGGAGAGACCTTCCCGAACTTCCAGGCCTGCAACGACCAGTCCAATTGCACAGGCGGCACAACCTTCTACCGGCAGGACAACAATGGGCTGGCCCGGTCCCAGGAAGTGGGCGAGGACTTCACTTTCCAGGAGAACCTGACAAAGGTACTGAACGCACACACCCTTAAGTTCGGATGGGAGACCATCCGCACGCGGTACAACGCCCTCGTTCCCGCGCTGCCGTCCGGCTCTTACCGTTTCGGAGGCACGGACTTCCCGTTCCGTCCAAATACAGGAAATGCGTTCGCCGCGTTTCTGCTCGGCTCCGTGAGCAGCGCGGAGTTCACGCAGGCGGTCACCTCCTGGCTGCCGCGCTGGTGGTCTCATGCCTGGTACGTGCAGGACGACTGGAAGGTCCGCCGAAACCTGACTCTGAATCTGGGTTTGAGATGGAGCTACGAATCTCCATTCAACACCAAGTACGGCTTCCAGTCCCAGTTCGACCCGAACGTCGTCGACCCGATCAGCAAGCGAATGGGTGCCATTACTCATCCAAGCGGACCTCTTGCGCGGAAGGATCTTAACAACTTCCAGCCGCGTCTCGGAGTCGCATGGCAGATTACGCCGAGATTTGTGTTCCGATCGTCCTTCGGCCTGATCACTCAGGATCTGATGACGTACTCGTTGAACACGAATTTCGAAGAGTACTTCGCGACCGCTGCCATTCAGGCACCTTCCGGGGATCCGCGCCCTGTTTTCAAGCTGAGCCAGGGACCACCGCCGTTCCAGTTCAACATCCTGCCGGACGGTTCGGTACCTTTCAGTGGAGGCGCCTCCAGCCCTGGCGCGGATGTCAATTACAGCAACCGCAACGCATCCTGGTTCGACCCGAACATGGTCATGCCGTATGTCATGAACTGGTCAGGTGGGTTCCAATGGAACTTCTCGGCAAACTGGCTGGCCGAAGTCACCTATCAGGGGTCAAGAGGCGTTCGTTTGCTCAACGGCTGGAACATTAACCAGATTCCCTTGAACATCTCGACAGACCCAACCGTTCTGCTGGGAATATTCCGCAACCCGCAAGAGTTCAGGCCCTACCCCCAGTTCGGCACCATTCGACATTACTCCAATTACGGCGATAACTCCTATCACGGAGTGACCCTCCGCGCGGAAAAGCGGTACTCACATGGACTGCTGCTGAACGCCTTCTACACGTTCTCGAAGGCGCTGACCAATGCGGATGCGGACGGCGATGCAGGCGGTGTTGATTACTACAATCGGGCCCTCGAAAAAGCCCGTGCGAACTACGACATTCGCCACCGCTTCGTCAGCGTCCTGACTTACGAGCTGCCGTTCGGGCGCGGGCGGGCGCTAATGAACAAAGGCGGAATCATGGATGCCCTCTTCGGCGGATGGGAGCTTGCGTATACGCAGACGCTTCAGTCGGGACCACCCATCACCGTCAGTTTCGCCGGAAGTCCCTCCCAGTACCTTCCAGGCGCGGCCAGGCCAAATCTCGTTCCTGGCGTGAATCCAGTTACGGAGGACTGGAACATCGGGCCGCATCGCTTCCCCACCCAGGCACAGGTGCCCTATCTGAATGCAGCAGCCTTCAGTTATCCGGATCCGTTTACGGTTGGCACAATGGGCCGCAACGTTATCGAGGCGCCGGGGATTATATGGCCGCAGTTCTCATTGTCAAAGCATTGGAATGTCTATCGCGAGCGTGCGCGTTTCATTCTTCGCTGGGACATGAACAACCCATTCAAGAATCCCAACTACGGTGCTCCGAACAGTACCTTCAACCGGCAGAACCTGGGTGAGTTCGGACGCATCGGCACCGCGACCCGCGGGGGCTTTTCCGACATCGGAACTGCACAACCGAACCACCTGCTCGTGTTCCGTCTGGAGTGGTAGCTCGAACCTGAACCGTGCCCACGCCACCCAGTGGGCACGGGCTGCATCAGCACCAGGTCCGAGTCCCCGGAGTTCTTTGCCTGGAGAGTACTTCGTCAACCCGGGGAAGGTGTTTCCGCTGAGCGGC
>DASQEG010000043.1:0-1712 GCA_035633775.1 Bryobacteraceae bacterium | reverse complement strand
CGATGGGAGTCCGCGCCCAGCCTTGCTGGCTGATCTTGGGCAGTGCCGGTTTGCGGACTGGCTGAAACGCCCAATGCTTTCGATCTTCGTCCGAGACGCCTTTTGGCGGTGCCGCTGACGCCGGCGCGGCCGAGGGTACGTGTGCACCGTTCTGAATCCAGTCGCGGACAGCGGCGATTTCCTCCGGAGGCAGTTTGCCGGTGGGCGGCATCTTCACACCTTCGGTGTAGAGCAGGGCACGATAGAGCCTGCTCTGTTCCGGATCACCCTTGGTAAGTGCGCCAGCCTGCGTCGCGTGCGCCAGCCCTGCGGAACTGGACAGGTTGAGGCCGCCCATCTTCACTTTGTCTCCGTGGCAGCCGTAGCATCGGGCAGCGAAAACCGGGCGGATGCGTTTCTCGAAGAACTCGGCTTCCGGAGATTGCGCCCACAGCGCACCCGCGGAGGCGATAACCCAAAGCAACCGTCTCATGCAAAGATCCCGCTGTGCACTGTGCCTGCGACATCGGTGAGGCGAAACTCACGACCTGCATGCCGGTAGGTCAGCTTGTCGTGCTGCAGGCCCAGCATGTTGAGGACGGTCGCGTGCAGATCGTGGATGTGCATGCGGTTCTCGACCGCGTGATACCCGAACTCATCCGTCGCACCGTAAACGAACCCGGGCTTCACGCCTGCGCCGGCCATCCAGATGGTGTAGCCGTACGGGTTATGGTCGCGGCCATCCGCGCCCTGAGCCCATGGCGTGCGGCCGAACTCACCGCCCCAGATGACGAGCGTGTCCTTGAAGAGACCACGCGCCTTCATGTCCTTGAGCAGACCTGCGATCGGCTTGTCAACCTCGGCGGCATTCTGCGTGTGCAGTTTCTGCAACTGGTTGTGCTGGTCCCACTTGTAGCTGTGGGAGCACTGAACGAACCGAACGCCCCGCTCAGACAACCGCCGTGCGAGCAAGCACTGCCAGCCGAAGTCACGTGTGACCTCCTGGTCAAGGCCGTAGAGCTTCCTGCTTTCGGCGGACTCTTTCTCCACCTCAAAAGCTTCCGGTGCCTTCACCTGCATGCGAAAGGCGAGCTCCAGGGCCTCAATTCGTGCCTCGAGTTCCGGGTCCTGTCCGTTTGCTTCCGAGTGCCGCCGGTTCAACTGCTGCAGCATGTCGAGCTCATACCTGCGGTGCTCTTCCGGCAGCCCCTTTGAGGTGAGATAAGGCACCGGTTCTTTGGCAATCTCGTCCACCTTCATTCCGGAATTGCCTATAGCGGTTCCCTGGTACTCACCCGGTAGAAAGCTCGAGCTCCAGTTGTTGGCTCCACCGTGGCCCAGCGAAGGCTTGATGGTGATGAAGCCGGGCAGGTTCTGGTTCTCCGTCCCGAGCCCGTACAGAATCCAGGAGCCCATGCTGGGGCGCTTGAACTGGAACATCCCGGTGTGCAACTGCAGGAGGGCGGCACCGTGATCGACACCGTCACCCACCATAGACCGGATCACGCATAAGTCATCGACACATGTCGCAACATTCGGAAACAGCTCGCTCACCGGAATCCCGCTCTGGCCGTGCTGCTTGAAGACCCATGGTGACTTCATCAATCCGCGCACTTCGTTCTCGCCGAATGTCAAACCACGCTTGAACGGAACGGGCTTGCCATGATCGCGGTCCAGCTGCGGTTTGGGATCGAAGGTATCGATGCTGGAAGGACCACCGTGCATGAACAGGA
>DASQEG010000042.1:0-3663 GCA_035633775.1 Bryobacteraceae bacterium | reverse complement strand
CCGGGAGTCGTGACGCTGGTGATCCCGGGCGCTGCGCCGCGGAACCTCGCCGCCGAACCGAGTCGATCCGGAACCTGCTGCGGGGCTGAGCCGGCATGCGTCCGAGGTCCACCCGAAGATCCTGCGGTGGGACTCGGTACTCCATCGTTCTCGTCAGGTGCAGGACAGCGCGCTTGATCAGCTCGATCGTCACTCCTTCTCACGCACAGCGATGTCCGGTGGCGTGATCGCCTCCACCCTGCGGAACCAGACGGAACGGGTGATTGTCCCAGTTGCTGAAGCGCTCTGGGCGGAATGCCTCCGGGTCCGGCCACGTCCGAGGGTCATGGTTCGATCCATAAAGGTCCAGCAGGACCCAGGCGTTCTTCTCGATCTGAATTCCTTTCCAGTGAAACGCCTCCCGGGACCGGCCGCCGATGAAGGCGAAAAACGGAGCAGTTCTCCGAACTTCGTGAACGAACCAGCCAACATACTCGTTGTCGCCGCTACGAATACGCGCAGCGCAATCCGGATGCTGGTGGAGTTCAAGGGCGGCGAACATGATGAAGCGCGCGATTGCCACAATAGGCCGGAGAAGGTTGATCAGCTCCACCGCGGCTACACCGACCGGCAGGAGTTGGCCGGAAACGTCGCGATGGCTCGCCACGACGGCCAGGGGTGCGCCGGGATCGACATCCAGCCGCCCCGTCCGGAAGCGGTGAATGAGAAACTCAGCCCACCGCTCGGTCCTGTGCCGCAGGATGAGACCACGCCAGTTCCGCGGTCCGGCGCTGCCGGCTCCGTCGACCATTGCCGCGAACTCACGTGTTCGATCCTGGAGTTCGCTCTGACTCAGGCGCAGACCTGCCCAGGCGCAGGCAGCACGGCACAGCACACCGTGTGCTTCATCCAGCAACACGACTTCCCGCAAGCGGGACCAGCGTTCGACGGATCGTGCCCATTCGGCATCGAACAGGTCGCCCAGCCGCTGCACCGAATTCCCATTCAGGATCGACAGGAACATCTGCTTGCGCCAGCGATGCGCTTCACCGTCCAGCAATTGCACGCTACCGTAATCCGTAAGCGCCATCAGCGAGGTCGGAGGGATCGCACCACGCCGGGTGAAGCGGTCGCCCGAACCGTAGAAAGCCGCTGCTGCGTCCTCGCCGGTCATACAGATCGCCTTCGAAAACATCAGGCGGGTCTCGAACGCATCACATCCGTGGCGGCGAGCCCGGTTACGAATGAAGTTGTAGCCTTCCGACAACATCGCAGCAGTGCTGTCGAGGGCTTCTTCCCGCGGAATCTGGCGCATGGTGGGAACCTGCGACCATAGACTCTGCGAGTTGCCATCCGTTGCTCCCGGCCACGAATCTTGAAGGTCAACGATGGGGGACCAGGGGTCTTTGCAGACGAGCTTTGACGCGATTGTCATCGGGGGCGGAGCGGCCGGCCTGTTCTGTGCGGCCGAAGCAGGCAAACGCGGCCGCAACGTCCTGCTGCTGGAGCATGGTCGCGAGACAGGACGCAAGATCCTGATCTCCGGTGGCGGGCGTTGCAACTTTACGAATGCCGGCACGACTGCCGCCAATTTCCTTTCCGCCAATCCGCATTTCGCCAAATCGGCCCTCGCGCGATATTCCGCAGCAGACTTTACAACCCTGGTCGACAAGCATCGGATCCCGTGGCACGAGAAGAAGCTCGGACAGTTATTCTGCGATCGCTCGGCTCGAGACATGGTTGGCCTGCTGCATCGTGAATGTCAGGACGGGGGCGTACGCCTTGTCATGTCGTGTCAGGTCACGGCCATCCGTAAGGATGCTGAGTTCACGGTTGAGAGTTCGTGCGGGTCGTTTACTGCGCCTGCACTGGTTATAGCTACCGGCGGCTTGTCCATCCCGAAGATCGGGGCTACGGGCTTTGGCTATGACGTTGCCCGCCATTTTGGTCTCGCCATTGAGCCTCCGCGACCCGCGCTGGTTCCGCTGGTTCTTAACCCCGACGACTGCAGCCGCTGGTGCGATCTGGCAGGTGTAGCAGCCGAATGTGAGGCCCGGTTCGCGCAAGCAAGCTTCCGCGAGCGGCTGCTCATCACCCACAGGGGACTGAGCGGTCCTGCGGTGCTGCAGGTCTCTTCGTACTGGGACGGAAGATCGCCGATCACCTTCGACCTTCTGCCCGAGGAGGCACCGCTGCCGCGCCGTTTGGCGTCGCGATTCGCCGAACTGTATCCCGACCCTGAGTCGCTCGCTACGTGGCAGCTCACTCCCGCGGGAACGGAGGGCTACACAAAAGCGGAAGTCACCGCCGGAGGTGTGTCGACGCTCGAGCTGTCCTCAAAGACGATGGAGTCGCGCAAGGTCCCAGGCCTCTTCTTTATCGGGGAGGTGGTGGATGTTACAGGCCACCTGGGCGGCTACAACTTTCAGTGGGCGTGGTCGTCGGCGTGGGCCGCGGGTCAGGCACTCTGACCTCCTGGTGCAACGCGGGCGCGGTCAAGGTTCGGAACCAGAATATGAATGACCAGCAGTGCAACGAGGTAGATGGACCCGCACAGCACGAACACCGGCCCGTACAGTCCGTCCGACCATTTAAGCCCGCGTCCAACGGCAGGCGCGAAGAGCATGCCGCCGATTGCGCCGCCCATCCCGCCAAGCCCGACAACGGAGGCCACCCAGCTTCTGGGGAACATGTCTGACGCAATGGTGAAAAGATTCGCAGACCAGCCCTGGTGAGCGGCAGCGGCGACGCTGATCAGCGCCACAGCAAGCCAAAGGTTCGCGCCGGCATGCATTACGAAGATCGCCGACGTGACCGCTATGGCGCACGTCAGCAGCGCTGTCTTCCGCGACCTGTTCACACTAAAACCGCGGCTCAGCATTGCTGACGAAATCCAGCCACCCCCGATCGATCCGACATCGGCAGCAAGGTAAACAGCCACGAGCGGAGGTCCAAGCTGCGTCAGATTGAGACCGTACTTATCGAACAGGAACCCGGGCAGCCAGTACAGGTAGAACCACCAGATCGGGTCGGTAAGAAACTTGCCGAGCAGAAACGCCCAGGCCTGCCGCTTCCGCAGCAGTGTCGAAAAAGCCACCCTGGTGCCCGATGTGTCTCCACTGTCGCGTCCTGATTCCACGATGGCGAGTTCCTGCGAGGAGAGCCGCGGATGCTCGCGCGGATCACGATACAGAAGCCACCAGAACACCACCCAAACAAAGCCGAGGGCGCCCGTGACTATGAACGCCTCGCGCCAGCCCCAGGTCACAGCGATCCAGGGCACAATCAGCGGCGCGATGATCGCACCTACGTTGGAGCCGCTGTTGAAGATGCCCGTAGCCCGCGCGCGTTCCTTCGGAGGAAACCAGTCTGCCGTGGCCTTGATTGCCGCCGGAAAGTTGGCCGCCTCACCTACACCAAGCGCGAAGCGAGCCATGCTGAACTGTCCTGCTGTGTGCGCCAGGGCGTGAGCCATCGCAGCCAGACTCCAGACCACCACAGCTGCGAAGTAGCTGGTTCGTGTTCCCAGCCAGTCAATTAAGCGTCCGGTCAGGGGCAGCATGATCGCGTATGCCGCCTGAAACGCAAAGACGATGTTGCCGTACTGCTCCTCGTCCCAACCCAGCTCATCCCGAAGCACAGGCTTCAAAATGCCGAGCACCTGACGATCGAGGTCGTGGACCG
>DASQEG010000041.1:0-4178 GCA_035633775.1 Bryobacteraceae bacterium | reverse complement strand
CACGAGATCTACGCCGAAGCTGAGGAGTACGTGCAAAAGCAGAGTGCGCTTCTCGGTATGAAGTATCTGAGGAATGAATCGGTGACGCTGCGGTTCGGCGGCTCTTCAATGCAACTAGCCGGCGTCGATTACCAGCGCCGGGGCGAACGCTACCTGCCCGGAACGGAACATCTGCAGGAAGCGGGATACTATAACGTCCTGCTGTCGCACAACCCCGACGTGTTTCCGGTCGCTGCAAAGCAGGGCTGGGACCTGACGATTGGCGGCCATACGCATGGCGGCCAGATCCAGATGGAGTTTCTGCACCCCTCCCTGAACGTTGCGCGCTTCTACACGCCCTTTACGTACGGGCTGTATGAGCAGAACGGGAAGCGGCTGTACGTCTCGCGCGGAGTTGGTACCATCGGGGTGCCGCTGCGTCTGGGTGCCCCACCCGAAGTGGTGTGCTTACGGCTTTGCGCTACCTGATTCTCAGCGACATTCATTCTAACCGGACTGCGCTCGATGCGGTGCTGACAGCCGCCGATGGACTGTACGACGTCGCGGTGAGTTGCGGCGACGTGGTCGGCTACGGCCCCGAGCCCAACGAAGCGGTCGAGTGCTGCCGCCAGCGCTGCCGGTCAGTCGTTCGGGGCAACCACGACAAAGCTTGTTCGGGTTTACTGGACCTCGAATGGTTCAACTCAGTAGCTCAGGTATCAGCCGAGTGGACCGCCGCCGTGCTCTCGCCCGAAAATCTGAGCTGGATCCGCCATCTGCCGGAAGGCCCGCTGGAACTGGAGGATTTCTCACTGATGCACGGCTCTCCTCGCGATGAAGACGAGTACGTGCTTCACCCGGCCGAAGTGGAAGAGATCGCGCCGTACCTGACCCAGGGAGTCGCATTTTTCGGCCACACCCACATTCAGACAGCGTACGAGGTGCACCGGAACGGCGTGCGTGTGTTGCGAGAGCAAATCATCGAGCTGGCGGATACGTCCGCGTATCTCATCAATCCGGGGTCCGTGGGGCAGCCGCGTGACAGGGATGCACGTGCGGGGTGGGCCATTTACGACACCAAGGAAAGAATTGTCGATTTACGCCGGACCGAATATAACGTTCAGCAGGTTCACGACCGCATCCGGGAAGTCGGGCTGCCGGAAGTACTAGGGCTGCGGCTGCATAGCGGAATGTAAAGGATCATTCGAAGAGCTTTCCCTGATCTTTCGTCGGTTCTGCGCGTTTTCGCCACGGACTTCCGGCAACGCCGAGCACCTGGATTGCCGCGAGTGCGGCGCGGGGAACCCAGATCCGCAGCGCCTGGTCGGGGGGTTGCACGTGAAGCCCGTACTGTTCAACCTGCAGCAGATCATTGCCAATCAGTGCTTCGAGCACGGTTTGATCGCGAAAGAGCAGCTTCAGCCAGATCCCGTTCACGCGGGGGCGGGCGACAAAGCTCCGCCGCATGTGCAGCGAGGGGTCTTCCCCGAACTCGCGCAGGAAGCTGACCCACCGAATCTCGGAATATGGCACGACATGCAGATTGCCGGCAGAAGTGAGCACTTCGGCGCCATTTGGCGTTAGCCACGCGCCGGGGCTAATAAAGCCCTGAATCGGCTCGCGGTCGAACCGCTGAACTGTCACCTTTTTGCTGGTGGAAAGACTCACAATTCCCGCCTTTGCGCATTTGACCGCTTTCCGGTAACCCGCAAATGGCAGAAAATGTTCAAAACAAACAGTCCGCCATTGTATCATTACACTCGTGGAAACGACCTCGGAACGGGGGACGACGACCTCGGACGGCGCACTTCCAGTGCGTCAGCTCTCCCCCGCGATCGATTCGTTCCTTGCCTGGTGCCGTCTCGAAAAAGGATTGGCCACCAACTCCCTTCAGGCTTACGGTCGCGATTTACGTCACTTTTCCACCTGGTGCAACAGCCGGAATACCGATCCCGAGACTACGGCCGTGCAGGGTTACCTCGACAGCCTGCGGGGCGACGGTCTGTCCGCCCGATCGATTGCGCGAAAGCTGACTGCGCTTCGGTGCCTTTTCCACTTTCTTCAAAGTGAGGGCAAGATCGCGTCAGACCCGGTGCGCCTGCTGGCGGCCCCTCGCCAGTGGGCTCGGCTGCCGAAGTTTCTTTCGCTCGTTCAAGTCGATGCACTGTTGCAGGCTCCGCCGGCCGATACTGCTCGCGGACTCCGTGATCGGGCGATGCTGCAGTTCCTCTACGCCACCGGCGTTCGAGTCAGCGAACTCTGTGCCGTGGAACTCGGAGCGCTGAACCTGAACCTCGGCGTGGTCAGGGTGATGGGCAAAGGCCGGAAGGAACGCATGGTGCCGTTGGGTTCCGAAGCGGTGCGGGCCATCAGCGCCTATCTCGAGAGCGCACGTGGACAGTTGTTGGGAAAGCATCTAAGCGCCGCGCTGTTCGTCACCTCCCGCGGTGAACCGATGAGCCGCCAGCGTTTCTGGATGCTGCTGAAGAACTACGGCAAGCAGGTCGGAATCTGGCAGTCCCTCAGCCCTCACATCCTGCGGCACAGCTTTGCCACTCATCTGCTGGAGCGCGGTGCCGACCTGCGCAGCCTGCAGGTGATGCTCGGGCACGCTGATATCTCCACGACGCAGATTTATACGCATGTTGTCCGCGAACGGCTGCGTGAGGTCATGAGCAAGCATCACCCGAGGGCGTGAGATGAGCAATTATCTGGTGATGCTGGAGAACCATCTGGCTCCGGAACAGAGCGCTGCTGTCGCACGACTGCAGACAGCCGCTTCCGATCAGGGAATGAATCTCTTCCTGTCGGGCCGCAGCACGCGTGATATGTTCGCCGGCGCCCGCGTGCGTGATCTCGACTTTGTCGTCGAAGGCAGTGCTTCGAAGCTCGCAAGGACGTTAACTGACGCGACCGTGACTGAGGCCAACGAAATCTCCAAATCCGCAATGCTTTTGTTTCCCTCAGGAGTCGAAGCGCGCATCCTAACCGCCCGCGAGGAAACTTACGCCAGGGCGGGAGGCAAGCCGAAACTGAATCCGTCCGGCATCCATGAGCACCTGCAGACCCGGGACTTTACCATCCACGCAATCGCTCTGTCACTTAGCCGTGCGTCGCGGGGCCTGCTGCTGGATCCGACAAATGGCTTGTCCGATCTGACGCAGCGCGAACTCCGGGCCGTGGGCAAGCATTCGCTCCACGACGTTCCCGCACGACTCCTGCAACTGATCAGATTGAAAGCGCAGCTGGGTTTCACGATCGCTGCGAAGACGCAAGCTCAGTACACAAACGCTCGCACTGAGGCTCTGGAAAAGCACATTGCTGCGGACGCAATTCTCGAGGAGTTGCGCCAGGCGGCGCGCGATCCCAACCCGCTTCCGATCCTCGAAGCGTGGGCAGCCGAGGGCCTGCTTAGCGACGTCTCTCCAGCGCTGTCCGGGCCCAGGTTGAACGCGCAGGGATTCGCACGTCTGGCGAAAGCCCGTCAGGCGCTCCCGTTCGATATCCCGGTACAGGTGGACGATTTCGCGCTCTTTCTTTATGTCCTGGCAGAGAAGCTCAGCCCGAAGGAGCGCGCTGAACTGGTCGCAAAGACCGGCCTCGGCACCGAAGCTGTGGAAGGCTGGCAGAAGTTGGAAGCCCGATCCGCAAAGCTGGGCAAGGAGGTCGCGGCAGCGACCAAACCGTCGAAGGTCTGGCTGGCGCTGCGCAACGCTCCCGCCGAGCGTGCATTGTTGCTGTTGATGACCAGCACCAGCCGCGCGGTTACAGAGCGCATTCGCAACTATTTCAGCCGCTATCTCCAGACTGCAGCCGAGGTAACCGACGAGGAGGTTGCAGCCGCGGCAGGCGCTGCGCCCGGTGCACCGAAATTCGAACGCCGAAAAGTGGAGCTGATTGCGAAGCGCCTGGATGCCCGGCCAAAGCGCGTAGTCGAAGAGCCGACACCTGAAGAAGCCTAGTCCGGCTGAGCAGGGGCTGCCTCTTCCGGCGGCTTGCATTCTCCTGCGACGAGCGACAGTTCAGCAACAACCGACCACTTTCCGCCCGCATTGCGCTCCACCCGATGGACCCTGGCCTGGCTGCTGGACGTAATGCGGTAGGTGCCGGGACGCCGCGGGTTCTCAAACGGCAGAGGCCGCGAGTCCACCTGGCTGATGTTCCAGCTCTCGCCTCCGGTCCCTGTCTCCCAGATCTCA
>DASQEG010000040.1:0-6632 GCA_035633775.1 Bryobacteraceae bacterium | reverse complement strand
GAAACTGGGGCGACGACGAACGCACATCCGAGTTGCACGAGTTTCTCTTTGGTCCGGTCAAGGCTCTGGGACTTCGCGCCGAGGTGTACGGTGTGCGGTATCCGGAAGACGGTAAGGCTGCACTGCGTGACGCAGGCATCGAGTACCGCGGGTGGACCCCAAACTTCGATGTTCCCGAGCTGTTCGCCCGGCACAGGGTGACCATGCACGTACCGCGCAGACCGTACGCGACCGCATTGCGGGGCGTACCTACGATCCGTGTTTTCGAGGCTCTCGCCTGTGGCATCCCCCTGGTCTCAGCGCCCTGGGAAGACAGCGAAAATCTGTTCACACCCGGCCGCGACTTCCTTCTGGCGCGCAACGGTGGCGAGATGACCGAGATGCTGAATCATGTACTAACCGATCAGTCGTTCGGAGAGGAACTCGCAAGTCACGGACTGGCCAGTATACGGGCGCGTCACACATGCGCACACCGGGTTGATGAACTGCTCAGCATATATATGGAACTGAAGGGCGTGGAACTCGACATCACTGCAGGAGGATCGACGAATTGAAGATCGCGTTCTTCGGTTCGAGTCTTGTCTCAGCTTACTGGAACGGGGCGGCCACTTACTATCGCGGTATTATCCGAGGCCTGAATCTGCTCGGGCACCAGGTTACGTTTTATGAGCCGGATGCGTTCCAGCGTCAGCAGCACCGTGATATGCCTGATCCCGATTGGGCAACGGTACGGGTATACGACGCGACTGAAGACACCGTCGCGCAGTGCCTTGAACAGGCTCGGCGTGAAGCCGATTGCATTGTGAAGGCGAGTGGCGTCGGAGTTTTCGACCAGCTGCTGGAGCGTGAGGTTCTGCTTTCACGGAAGCCGGACACACTTGCTGTCTTCTGGGACGTGGATGCGCCCGCTACCCTTGACCGGATGAGCGCCGACGCGTCTGACCCATTCCGCGATTGTGTGCCGCAGTATGATGCGATCTTCACCTACGGCGGAGGAGATCCGGTTGTGCAGGCGTACCGACGCTTTGGAGCCCGCGACTGCACGCCTATCTACAACGCACTCGATCCGTCGACTCACTTTCCAGTAGAGCCCGATGCGCGTTTTGAAGGGACTCTTGGATTTCTTGGCAACCGACTGCCCGACCGGGAGGCTCGGGTCGAAGAGTTCTTTCTGAACGCCGCAGCGGAAGCACCGGAAAGCACTTTCCTGCTGGGAGGCAACGGCTGGGGTGACAAGCCAATGCCCGCTAACGTAAGGTATCTCGGCCACGTATACACAGCCGATCACAACGCATTCAACTGCACGCCACTGACAGTTCTCAATATCAGCCGTGAGAGCATGGCGCGGTACGGGTTTAGCCCTGCCACGCGAGTCTTCGAAGCGGCAGGCGCGGCTGCCTGCCTGATCACAGACCGCTGGGAGGGCATCGACCAGTTTTTCGAGCCCGAGCGCGAAGTTCTCGTCGCAGATAGCGGCTCTGATGTTGCAGCGATCGTCCGGCATCTTACTCCGGAGCGCGCGCATGAAGTTGGCCAGAATGCGTATCGGAGGGTCTTAGCCGACCACACCTACACGCATCGCGCCCGGCAGGCGCACGCTATTCTCACCGGGAGCACTGTTGCGGCAGGAGCCGTGCTGTGAAGATCGTGATACTTGGACTGTCAATCACGTCTTCCTGGGGGAACGGACATGCAGTCACGTACCGCTCACTGGTACGCGGTCTTTCACAACGAGGCCACAGCGTCCTGTTCCTTGAGCGGGACATGCCATGGTACAAGTCGAACCGCGATCTCCCGAAGCCGCCTCATGGGCGTACCGAACTGTATGACAGCGTTGCGGACCTGCGTACCCGCTTCCGCAACGACGTGCGCGAGGCTGACCTTGTCATTGTCGGATCCTATGTTCCCGAGGGCGTAACCGTCGGTGAGTGGGTAACCGCCACGGCCCAGGGTATCTGCGCCTTCTACGACATCGATACACCCGTGACCCTGGCGAAGCTGGACCGCGATGACACCGAGTATCTGTCACGTTCGCTCGTGATGCGCTACGACATCTACCTGTCGTTCACGGGCGGCCCCACACTGGAGCGGCTGGTCAGACAGTACCGTGCGCAACGCGCAAAACCGCTCTACTGCTCCGTTGACGACCTGATGTACTATCCAGAGCCCCAGCCGATTCAGTGGAACATGGGTTACCTTGGGACCTACAGCGCCGATCGGCAGCCTGCGCTGGAGCGGCTGATGTTACAGCCTGCGCGCGGGTGGACGGACGGACGATTTTGCGTTGCAGGCCCAATGTACCCCGCGGAGGTATCCTGGCCCGCAAACGTCGAGCGAATCGAACATTTGCCTCCGTCCGAACATCGCCGGTTTTACTGCTCCCAGCAGTTCACGCTGAATGTGACCCGGGCCGACATGGTGAAGGCCGGCTACTCGCCCAGCGTTCGTCTGTTCGAAGCGGCCGCGTGCGGCACGCCCATCATTAGCGACGCATGGGAGGGACTAGCCGAGATCTTCACACCGGGCACGGAGATTCTGGTTGCACGGTCGACACAGGAAGCGCTCCACTTCATCCGTGAGATTCCTGAACCAGACCGCATCGCCCTTGGCCAGCGCGGACGTGATCGGGTGCTCGCGGGACATACATCCGACAAACGAGCTGAGCAGCTGGAATCTTACACCGCAGAGTTAGTTGGCGAAGTAGCTTCGCACCCGCTTAAGTAGTGGGAACGCGGGACGCGCTCGTCGGCTAAGTCCTGGTCCCGATGACCTCGAGGTACTCTCCGAGCACTCTGGTGCTTGTGTCAGTTGCGACGTTGTTCCGGGTCCAGAGTGCAGACAGGTCCTCGTGCAGAGCTTTCCTCGCATCTTCGTTCAAGGAAGCATATGCCCGATTCGTCGGCCCGTAGTATTCGATGAACAGGTCCACGACTTTTGCTGGTTCAAATGGGTACTCAAACGGATACATACGCCGTGCGGTCTTCAGGTCACTCAGACCTGTCGCGAGTCGCTGGCGACACGTGGCCTCATCGCCCCACAAAAGCGGCGATGGGACCAAAGGATGCGGTGGCACATGCCTGGCAATGACTTTAAACATCTGGCCGACATGGCCCTCAGGCGTCCAGTTCCCCATGATGATTCGCCCACCGGGTTTGCAGACACGAATCATCTCGGATGCGACGAGATCCGGACGTGGCGCGAACATGGATCCGATGAGGCTCATCACGACGTCGAACGAAGCATCAGGATAGGGCAAGACCTCAGCATCACCCTGATCAATCTGAATGTCGAGCCCCTCGTCTCTGGCTCTGGTCCGTGCCTGTTCGACAAGATTGGCAGCGAGGTCGACACCAGTCACATGAACGCCTCGCCTGGCGGCGGGAATCGTAAGTTGTCCCGCGCCGCACGCGATGTCGAGCAGCCGGGTGCCGGGAGTTATAGTTATCCGATCGAAGAACTCGAGCGCACCTTTTTCAAGGTATTTAGCAAACACGCCGTAGTCGCCGGACTCCCACATCGCCTTCAGCCGTGCCTTCAAAGCACCCATCTCTGGGGGTACTGGGGGTTGAGTAGTCATGTTGTCGTGGACTTCACAATGCTGCGCTGAATGGTGTTGGCTGTTACCCCGCGCTTCACAGCACTCCGAGAGTACCGCATTGTGACCAGTGAAATAGAACGCACGGAAGCTTACACAACCACGAACGGCTTCATGGTTCTTTGACAAGTACCTGGGCGATCGCTCGGGCTCGCACCTGGCTACGCGCACGCCGGAGCGTCAACGCGACCTTAGTGCCTGACCATTGACGATCGGGGGCGACGAGACGCGCCACGTGCCACCGCCTCACAAGATACGTAGAGTTGCTTGCTGCGTTCAGCAGGTTGAGATCCGGCGGCTTAAGCGATAACGGTTGCGAGCGGGTCAGCTCAACATCGACAGGATCTGATGGTGGCCCGTCTTCAGCGCCCATGAGCGCGGGTGTGCCCAGGGTTCGGCGTCACTCTCTTCAGGGTCCGCACCGCCTTCGAGCAACACCCGTACGAGTTGGACCCGGCCCCACCGGCATGCCCAGCCAAGTGGACTACTTTGGAGAATGTCGTCGCGCCGGTCCAAAGGTGCGCCCGCCTCGAGCGCGGCGAGGCCAAAAGCCGCAACTTCCTCCTCAGTAATCCAATCGCCCATCGCCGCGATCTCGTGCATGATCGTGCGGCCAAATCCACCGACAAGGTTTGCCTCGACCGATTCAAGGATCAGACGGAAGCACGCAAGATAGCCCTCCCGATCGAACGCCTTGTTTCCTGCATAGAGCCAAGGGATGTGGTGCCAGAAGGAGAGGGGCGATGCGAGCAGGCCAAACCATCGCGGATCATTGCGAGCCCAGGACATGCGTGCCAGTGACATACGGACGATCTCGAGCGCTCCTGCATCCGCACCGAAGCGCAGCAATTCTTCCGGGATCGACTTGTCGCGTGGCTTGAGCGCGTCTGGCAGGACACCGAGCTCGTCGTCGATCAGCAGCTGCCGTGCGATGTCGGTATGGCGGTAGAGGGCTGCAATGTCGGCCGTAACTAACCCACCGCGTTCCCGCAATAACTCTGCCATGTCCCACTGACCGTGGCTGTAGGCGCTGTACACCGGCGACCCACTCGAATCGACATGCACATTCGGATTCGCTCCTCGATCGAGCAATAACTCGGCCATCTGTCGACGTCCCAGAGCCGCGCAGTGCCACAGCGGATAGCCCTGCGAGTACGCCGTCCAGTCCCCTTCTCCCGAGGAGACGCGCTCGTCTGGATCGAAACCGCAGTCGAGCAAGAACGTGAGAGCCTCAAGGCGGTCGTTTCGCACCGCCACAGTCAGCAGGCCGCCGTTGTTCCAGTCAACGAGATTCGCCAGTTTACCCTGGGTACGACGTGCACGTAGCCACTCCATGTCGCCGCGGGCCACGGCATCACGAGCGGCTTCGTCATCGGTGTCCCGCGCCGGACCGGTGGACGAATGGGCTTCCTTTGTGCCTCTGCGTTCTTCCTCCTCCTCAATGATGGCGACAATCTCCGTAAACCCGCGCTCGTATGCCAGCGTCCAGGCGGAGGTTGCATCGCGATGCGGATGTATGCCGGCGCGGGCGTTCGCGCCATTCTGCATCAGCAACCGCACGATCTCCGGCTGGCGCATCATCACAGCATGGTGAATCGCACGATGCTCGTCTCCGTAAGAAACCGTCATACGGGCAAGCTCAGGACGCACCTTGATCATCCTGCGAACGCCGGCGACGTCACCCGCGCGCACAGCTTCGACAAGACGTGCAATGTTCGCGCCATCGACATAGGCCTTCAGCTTCGGCCAGCTATCGAAACCGTAGCTGCGCGCGATTGTTAACTGAGCATCGTGTAGTGCGAAGGTCGCCGCGTCGGCTCGGTCGTAGTGCAGGTGGACTTCCCTGACCGCGGCGGCGTCGCCCGCCTTGAAGCCGCTCAGCAACTGCTTCGCCTGGCGCTTGAGGTGTTCGAGATCCGGATGCGGCCGCATCCGGCGAGTAGGTACCTTTTGTTTCATCTGAGCTCCTTTCGTGGCGCCCGGTGTCCGCTGGCTCGGGCAGAAAAGAGTTCATGAAACGATCGTGGCTGATGAGTTCGGTGGGACGCTGTCCCTTTCCGCGGACACGGCGGCGTCCTGAACACGCCAGAATGAAAGAATAGCACTCGAGCTCAACGCTTGGCGGACCGCTCGCCGACCTGCCTCCGCCGTAGTACGGGTACCTTATCGCGAGCTGTCTGTGATCAGTTCCCACATATGCGCGAGATGATGGTCATCGTGCTCGGCTACGAAGTGCAGGTGGTCGATCAACCGCATGGGCGTGCCAAGCCGAGGATGGGGGATCGCTCCGGAAAACGCTGAACCATCCGCCTGATGCAAACGTCGAAGCAAAGCCTGGCGCGCGTAGCGGAAGTCTCTGAAGATGTCACCGAGCAAGCGACCGTTATAGTTCGCTTCGTCCGTTCCGCGATTAGTCAGGTCCGCAGGTGTGAGGCGCTCGTGGCCGGCGAGATAGTCGTTAACGCGAGAGAGCCACACGCCTTCAAGCTCGTACAGGTGACCTGCGTGCTCCTGGGCCGACCATTTTCCTGACGGCTTCCGCACCAGAGTCGACTGCGGGCAATCTCGAAGCAGATCTTCGAGTCTCGCCGGTGTGCCCCGAAGCCGTGCCTCGACGTTCGGGAGCATCTCCGACGGAATCTCGAAATCGAATCTTCGGCCAAACCAGCCGCGTACCTGTGTCACAATGATGTCTCCGTGCTGTCATTGTGACGTGACGGCCTTCGCAGGCTGAACCCGCAAGCTATCTGCCCGAGTCAATCTGCTGGTTGCGCAGCCAGCGCGGCGGCGTAGCGAAGCTTTATATCGTCGAACTGCGGTCCGGCCATCGAGCAGTATCCGATGCGATAGGCAAGGTACGCCTTAGTGTAGAAGGGCACCCTGTTAGAGAGCGCGCTGTCGGCTGTCTCCATCCGCGACAACAACAACTCGGGGTCAAAGCCGAACTCGACTGCAGCGCCGGCGACATCCCACGCGATGTCCTGACGGCCAGGGAAGAAGTGATCGTCATAATGGTCCAGGGCATCGGTTTTTACCC
>DASQEG010000039.1:0-6784 GCA_035633775.1 Bryobacteraceae bacterium | reverse complement strand
CTCGGCTCCGCCGAACGCATTCGCCACGTCGTCAATCGAGTGCGACCAGGTATAGGAGGAGACGAATCCTATACCAGCAAAGCGTCGTTCCAGCGATGCCTGGAGGGAATTGTAATTAGACTTTCCGTCGAACGTGAGGTACGTCACGTCGGTGACGCCGGGGGCAATTCCAAACAGCGGCCGGCGCGGGTTGTTGGCCCCCGGTCCCGGCACGGGCTGATTGTAATTCCACGGCATGTCGAGGCGACGGCCGAGATTACCCACGAATCCGACTTTGGCGATCAAAGCTGCGGGGAACTGTTGCTGAAGTTGCAGGTTGTACTGCTGAACGTACGCCGAGCGCATGTTCGGATCAACCGCGAGCATTGCGCCCACAGGGTTGTTCGCAACGACGTTGAAATCCAGAACCGGGATTGGATCGAAGCCCTGTGACATTGGTCGGAACGACGGGTTGAATGGGTTGATGTCGGGCGTCACGATGGGGCCGAACGGCAACTGCCGGTGACGGCGCATATACACGCTTTCGCTGTTTCCGGGATTGTAGAAGATGCCATATCCGCCGCGAAGGACGGTGCTCCCGGTGGCCTGCCACGCAAACCCGAGCCGTGGGCCGATGTTGTTCTTATCGGCCTGAACGCCCGTTGCTGCGTCGGTGTTGAAGCCTGCGATCAGCAGCTTTCCGGTGACCACGTCGAAGTTGGTCTGCCTGTTCGCTACTTCCGTGAGAGCGGTATCCAACTCGTAGCGGAGCCCGAGATTCAGCGTCAGCTTCGAACTGAGCTTCCAGTCATCCTGCAAATAGCCTGCCCATTCTGTGTAGCGAAAACCGGGAAATACGAGCGTGAAGTCCTGCTCGATCAGATTCGCGGCGCCAAGCAGGAACGCAGCCATCGTTTCACCGGTGTTCCCCGTGCTGTTCGGGTCGTCGCTGAATGTTCGGCCGAAGTTGAACCGTCCATTTCCCCGATTCGTCTGGTACTGCGAAATCTGACGCCGGCGCGCTTCGGCGCCAAACTTCAGGGTGTGCTTGCCGCGCAGCGCTGTCAGGTCGAGCCTGGGGTGGAACGTATTCTCGATGCGGAGAATGGGAAGTGACCGGGTCTGGCCGATTCCGAAGTAGCCCGAAGGGTTGACGATAGGAATGCCATCCGATTGCGGACCCTGGTTCGAATTGCGTACGCCCAGTTGTTCCCCAAGGCGCGCACCCGGAGTCGCACCCTCCTGCCGGAAGTCCAGGTTGAAGCGGTTGAAGCCCATCTTGGCCTCGGCGATCAGCGTGGGTGAGAACGTGTGAATCCAGGAAGTCACCGCATGGTAGGCTTTCAGCGCCGAGTCTCCAGCGAACGTATCCTCGTTGCCGAGGCTAACCGGAGTGGTCATTCCGGCTATCGTGACTGGGGGGAAGGTTGAAGGTCGCGTCGTTACCGTGTCCTGACGCGACAGTCGGCCGAAAATGGTATTCCGTTCGTTCCAAATCCAGTCGATGCGGCCGTCGCCCTGATCCCAGCGCTGCCGGTCTTTGAGTATGGCAGTGTAGTTGTTCGTCAGGCCCGAATTCTGCGGGGCGGGGTACGCCTGGATCAGACGCGCGGCAATCGGATCCCACCGCTCCTGAGGAATCTGGCGTCCCGGGAACGGATCACGTGTAAACCCGGAGGCGGTACCGGGAGCCGGGCGCGTTGTCGCCGGGTCGAAGATATCGCGGACGGCGGAGAAGTCGCCACGACGCATTGCCAGAGTCGGCACGGTGCCGACATTGGTGCGCTCCTGGCTTCTGCGGAAGCCTTCGTAGTTCCCGAAGAAGAACAGCCGGTTTTCGATAATCTTTCCGCCCAGGGTCCCGCCGAACTGATTCTGCCGGTACGCGGGTTTCGGAAGGTTCGCCGGTGCAAAGTAATTGCGAGCGTCGAGCTTGTCATTCCGCAGGAACTCGTACAAAGAGCCGTGCCACTGGTTGGAGCCGGACTTAGTGATCACGTTGACGGTAGCGCCCGAATTCCGGCCCTGGTCAGCGGCGAACATGTTCGTCTGAATCTTGAACTCGCGAACCGCTTCCACCGACGGGCGCAGCGTGATGGAGAGCGTCAACCGCTCGTTGTTGTCGATACCGTCCATGAGGAAGTTGTTCGAGTTCTCGCGATTTCCGTTCGAGAACAGTTCTGAACCGGGGCGCAGGTCGTCCGGGCGGCTGCCGCTCATGATCGTTCCCTTGGCACCGAATCCCACGCCCACGACGCCCGGACCGAGGATGGCGAGCTGAACGAAGTTGCGCCCGTTCAGAGGCAGGTCCTCGATCGCCTTCGTTTCGATGACCTGACCGATGGACGACGTGTCGGAGTCGATCAGCGGCGCGGCTCCTACAACGTCGACGGTCTCGGTGACGGAGCCCAGCTCCAGCGTGAAGTCGAGCCGCGCCGTCTGATTAACCTCGAGCCGAACTCCTTCACGCTTCGCCTGACGGAAGCCTTCCTTAGAAGCGGTGATCGTGTACTCGCCGGGAGCCAGAGACGGGACAGAGTACTCACCGGTATCGCCCGTTTCAACCTTTCGCTCACTCCCGGTCTCGACACTTCGAACGGTAAGCACGGCGCCAGGTATCGCCGATCCACTGCGGTCGCCGATTTCACCCGTCAGGCGAGCGGTGGCTTGTGCGAATGCGAGAGATGCCGCGAACGCGAGGCAGAGAATGTGAGAGCAAACGTGGCGCATAAAACCCCTTATCTGTACGAGGGCAGAAGTGTAGAAGATTATATAGCTACATGCGCACGCTTGCATTGATTGTCGGGATCGCATGCCTCCCGGCCGCTGCCCAGCAGGCTACGAGGTCCGGCCGGTTCTACGTCGAACATCCCACCCTGCTCAACCTCGGTTTCGAGTGGTCTATTGAAGGAGACGCCAACCGGAACGCCGCCGTCGAGGTCCGATTCCGCAAAGTGGGAACAGAGGCATGGCGGCCCGCTCTCCCATTGCTGCGTATCGGTGGTGAACGTGTCTACCGAACGCGTGAAAGCATGACGTACACCGTTCCGGACGGCTTCGCGGGCAGCATTCTCAACCTTGAGCCGGACACGCGCTACGAGTGCGAATTCACCCTCAGAGATCCTGAGGGCGTTACCGGGCAAGCTCAGCAGCGCGTAACGGTGGCGACGAGAGCAGAGCCGAAGTCCTACGCCGGCGGTCGCGTCCTGCACGTCTACCCGCCAGATCATCAGGGGCCGCGACAGCAGCCGAGTTTCACCGGACTCAAACAGGCGTACTACGGCATCGGAACAGGCGACTGGACCTCGGTGCGGATGCGCAAGGTGCAACCCGGGGACACCATCCTCGTTCATGCCGGCCTGTACCGGTCGGAGCGGCTGAACTACGTCGATCCGCTCAGTGCACCATTCACCGGCTCGTGGTCGCTTTCAGTGAAGGGTACGGCCGACAAGCCGATCACCATCCAAGGCGCAGGTGATGGTGACGCGATCTTCGACGGGGCAGGCAACCACCGTCTGTTTGATGTTATGGCAACCCAGCATCACATCTTCGAGGGCCTGACGTTCCGAAACACAGATGTCGCCCTGTTCGCCGGTGAGAAGGACGTCATGGGTGCGGTCGGGCTGACTGTGCGGAACTGCCGCTTCGAAGACGTAGGCGTTGGTGTCTGGACCGAAAGCGCGGACTCACGTGACTTCTACATCGCTGACAACCTGTTCCTTGGCAGGGAGGATCAGATGCGCCTCATCGGCTGGAACCAGGCAGGCACAAGAACTGCCGGCATCTATCCGTCGCATCAGCTGCGGAGCTTCTTCGCCGTGAAAGTATACGGTCCCGGGCACGTCATCGCACATAACGCTGTCGCTTACTTCCACGATGGCATCTGCATCTCGACGTACGGCCCACCCGACTCCGATCCCGAGCGCCGCGCCTCCTCCATAGACATCTACAACAACGACATTCACCTTTCGAACGACGACTTCATCGAATCCGACGGCGGCTCCCACAATATCCGCGTGTTCGGCAACAGAGGTGTAAATGCGGCACACAACGGCTACAGTGCTCAGCCCATGTTCGGCGGGCCTGTTTACTTTTTTCGTAATGTGCTCTACCACGTGCCTGCGGGCGGAGCTTTCAAGTTCAACGCAAAACCTGCCGGAGTGCTGATCTACCACAACACGCTAATTGGCGAGCAAACTGCGCGCGACCCCTACTCCAACACTCATTTCCGGAACAACCTGTTCCTCGGACGAGATACGCCGGATCGTGGGGTGATGGTGTGGGCAAACGCCACGGGACATTACAGCAGTGACTATAACGGGTATCGGCCGAACCGTGACGTCCGGGCCCAGTACACGTGGCTCGGTCCGGTGTCGCCGAACACGGCGTATGAACCCAGCGAAAGCGAGTGGAGGAGCTTCGCGTCGCTGCCGGAGTTCCAGAAGGCCACGGGGCAGGAGGCCCATGCGGTCGAAGTGGATTACGACATCTTCGAAAACCTTGCTCCGCCGGATGCTGCACGCCGCCATCACGTCTACCACGCGATGGACCTCAACTTCAGGCTGAAGCCGAACGGCAAAGCAATCGACGCCGGCGTGGCGCTGCCCACGATCAACGACAGCGTCAGCGGCAAAGCTCCTGACCTCGGCGCGGTTGAGTATGGCCGACCAGAGCCCCACTATGGCCCGCGCTGGCTGACGTGGAAGCCGTTCTACCGCTAACGGGCAGGATCAGCCGAGCGCTTTGCGCATCCTTGCGACGATCTCGTCAGGCGGAATCCGCGCCCAGCTTTCATTTACCTGCATGGTGATCCAGCGCGCGTCAACCGGTGCGTGCACGCCGATTCCTGTTTCCTCGAGGCGTGTGGCATACACAGGCGCATTCACTCCTGTGGTGCGCAACCGGAACACGTTGGTGCCGTTCGCGACACGCTCTACCTCGAAGTTGCCGTCCGTTGCCAGCGTGGCGAGAACCTTCTCCGATGTTTCGACAGCCTGTGTGAAGCGCTCCTCAAAACCTGCGAAATAGTGAAATGCCACGGCAGCACAAGGCCAGACCTGAGGGAGGCCGCCGCCGAACATCCGCCGCGTCTGGAACAGATCCGCAAGCAGGCTTTTCGGTCCGGCCAGCACCGCGCCGCTCGCTGCATTGAAGTATTTGTACATCGAGATGTAAACGGTATCGAATAGCGCGGCGTAGTCGCGGACCGGTCTCCGACTGTACGCTGACTCGATGAACAGACGTGCGCCATCGAGGTGGAGCCCGATCTGCCTCCCACGGGCCCAGGAAGCGATCCTGGTCATCTGCCCGAACTCGAACTGCTCACCGCGCCGCCGCCGTACGGGTGTTTCGATCTGAATGGCGCCGACTGGTGCTGCAACGCGTCCCAGTGCAGAATCTGCCGCCGCGGCCTCTGCTTCGGCCAGTGTGAACGCGGCCTTACCGCGCGCAAGCGGAATCAGGTTCAAGCCGCTGAGAGTCTGCGCACAGTCACCCGTGTCGTTGTACAAGTGACTCTCCGCCTGGACAAGCACCCTGCGCCGCGCGCCTGCGAGAGTTCGGACGGCAAGATGATTGGCCAGCGTGCCTGTGGGTAGCCAGACTGCAGTCTCCTTGCCGAGAGCACTGGCGACCTTGCGTTCCAGTTGGTCGACCACCCCGCCTCGCGAGTACGCGTCCGATTCCACGCCAGGGGCGAGTTGTGCCAGTAAGCGGGCATATTCGGCAGGCGTCTGTTTGATGCCATCGCCGTAAGCGAACACCTGGGCCGCGCCTTTGGTGCCCGCGTCCTGCGCGAATGCCGCGACCGGAGATGCCAGGAAACCACGTCGGTGCATGCCGCATGTTAGCGCATGAGTGCCGGTCGGAGAACTGCACGTAGCTCGTTCAGCGGCCATTACTTGTGCCGGCCCTTGCGTCTGTCCGTCGGGTCAACTTCGGCTAAAGAAGCGGTGGGTGCCGCCGATAAGGCCATTATGAAGTGCCCGCCACAGGTGCGAGGAGGTCCAGTCACGGTTCGACGGAGCTCGTGCGCCGCCGTCATCGTCATGCTCCTCGCTGTGCCTGGTTTATGCAGTGCTCAAGTGTGGCGGCACTGGCAGTTCGGTGACGGGTTGTACGAGGCCTTCACACGACGTCTCGCGCGCGACAGTCAGGGCCGTCTGTTGGCCGTTCATGGGAACGTCGACAAATTCTCGGCGCTTGACGGGTATTCCATTGTGCACCTACCGGCGCCAATCGTATCCGACGTTGGCCTTCAATCGGGTCCGGATGGCAGCATATGGTCTGCGCACACCGGCGGTATACAGCGGTTCGTGAATGGTGCATGGACGGACATTGCGGTTCCTGATCCTGTGAGAGCTCGGGTAAGGAGCATGGTCGTTCTTACGGCACGCGCTATCGTGCTCGGGTACCCGGATCGTGCGGCTTTGTTTGACCCCGTCGAAGGGCGATACCAGACCATCCTGACCAGAGAGCAAACGGCTATTGGTCGCTTCACACGCATGTCGAGACGCACACAAGGCGGGATCTGGATCTCAGGAGACCGAGGTCTCGCCGCTGTTGCCGTCGATACGAATGGCGAAGTGCGCGTTCTGAGCGATGCGGTGATTCCTCCGCCGGAGTACGAGAACTTTGGGCGAATTACTGACATGGCGGGCGGCCCTGTGCTTGCACCCGCCACCCGGAAAGCGGACAAGCATGCCGTTCTGCTTCGATTTGGGAACGGTCGCTGGTCCGAAGTGTATCGATCATCCGGCCCGCACACCACCGTCAAAGCTGCCTGGCTGGCGTTTGGCAAGGAGAT
>DASQEG010000038.1:0-3878 GCA_035633775.1 Bryobacteraceae bacterium | reverse complement strand
GACGTGGTGAACTCGATCGAGCTCAAAGTCGACGACATCTATGCTGCCCCACAGGTGGCGGATGCGGCGGAGGTGCTTGCCGGAAAGGGCCTTTCAGGGCTGCACTGGATGGAGCAGAACCGGCCGATTCTGAACGCGCTCCAACTGGAGAAAGCGGTCACTGTCGTCACGATCGGCCTCATTCAGCTCGTGGCCGCGCTGAACATACTGATCGCACTTGTCATGGCCGTGATGGAGAAGTACAAGGACATCGCCATCCTGATGTCGATGGGAGCGCGTGCACGGCAGATTCGCAATATCTTTGTACTTCAGGGCGTACTGATCGGCGCCACAGGGTCCGCCATCGGTCTGGCACTCGGGTATGCGCTGGCGTACCTGGCCGGCCGGTACCGGTGGATTCGCCTTGATGCTGAAGTTTACTCACTGAGCTACGTGCCGTTCGATCCACGTGCTGTCGATGCGCTTTGGGTGGCTGGCGTTGCCATCTTCGTCAGTTTCGTGGCCACACTGTACCCTGCCCGCAACGCTACCCGCATCGTACCGGTGGAAGCGCTGAGGTACGAGTAGCCGGATGTGCGGCATCGCCGGGTTCACTCATCGCGGCACTCAGCCCAACCCCGACCTCCTTCAGCGAGCCACAGCGTGCATCTCGCATCGCGGTCCCGATCAAGCCGGGACCTGGTCGTCCCAAACTGTCTCCCTCGGTGCTGTACGCCTGAAGATCATCGACCTGAATGGCGGTGAACAGCCCATGACAAGCGAAGATGGTGACACAGTTCTCGTGTTCAACGGGGAGGTTTACAACCACGGCGAGCTCCGCCGCGAACTGGAGTCTTTAGGAGTGCGGTTCCGCACCCGCTGCGATACGGAAGTGGTTCTTCAGGCGTGGATGCTGTGGAAGCACGACAGCTTTCGCCGCCTTCGCGGTATGTTTGCTTTTTCCATCTGGACCGAGAGCACCCGCCGCCTCGTCCTGTCCCGGGACCGGCTGGGAATCAAGCCTTTGTACATCCGCCACCACGGCGACGATCTGCACTTTGGCTCCGAGCTGAAGACACTGTTCGCGCACGAGCACCTGGATCGGCGGATCGATCTCGCCGGCTTAAACCTGTATCTCTCGTTAAACTACATTCCCGGAGAGCACACGCTGGTCGAAGGGATTCGCAAGCTCCCACCTGGGTGCTGGCTGGAGTGGCAGGACGGCACATCGAGGGTCGAGCCGTACTGGACACTCGAGTTCGCGCCGCACCCGACTACCGTCGAGACAGCAAAGGAACAGCTCGATGAGCTGTTGCAGGCATCAGTGGCTGAGCACCTCGTATCGGACGTGCCACTCGGTGTCTGGTCGAGCGGCGGTCTTGATTCCTCGACGGTAGTTCACTACGCGGCGGCGGCGGCCGGTCGTCAGATCAAGACATTCTCGGTTTCCTTTGCCGGCAGGAACTTCGACGAAAGCCCATGGTTCCGGGAGATTGCACAGAAGTACGGGACAGACCATCACGAATTTGACCTTCATCCGGAGCACGACCTCCCCGCAACCATTCAGAAGATGGCGTACTTCTCCGACGAGCCCAGCTCAGACGCCGGAGCTCTGCCGGTCTGGTTCCTGTCGCAGATGAGCCGCCAGCACGTAACGGTCGCCCTGAGCGGTGAAGGTGCTGACGAACTCTTTGGCGGCTACAACACATACCTTGCGGACTCGTACGCCGAGCACTTGCGGATCGTCCCCTTTGCAATGCGCCGGTTCGCCGCTCGTGCCGCCGGAATGCTGCCCGCCTCAGATGAAAAGATCGGCTTCGAGTACAAGGTGAAGCGGATGCTTCACGGATCGCTGTTGCCTCCGCACGAAGCTCACCTGTTCTGGAATGGGACGTTTTCATCGGCTGAGCGCGCCGCCCTTCTGCATAAAGATGCTTACCGCTCCTGGCCGACTTTGCCGCAGGGCAACTTCCTGTACGTCGATCAAAAAGGCTATCTGCCCGATGACATTTTGTACAAAACCGACAGGATGAGCATGGCACATTCGCTTGAGGTGCGCCCTCCATTTCTCGATCACCGCATCGTCGAGTTTGCCGCTCGCCTGCCGCACGATCTTAAGATTCGGGGCGGCACGCTGAAGTTTATTCTGCGCGAGCTGATGCGGGATAAGCTGCCGGGCAGCGTACTGGCCCGGCGAAAGGAAGGGTTCGACATCCCTGCGCATCAGTGGCTGCGGACATGTCTGAAGCCACTGCTGCTGAATACGGTCAATCGAGAATCCGCGGAGGCCACGGGGCTTTTTCACTGGCCGGTGCTACATCGCTACATGGCGGCGCATCTGGATCGACGATCAAACTACGGATACCATCTGTGGGGCCTGCTGATGCTCTTTTTGTGGATAAAACAATGGAACGTGCAAGCGCCGTCCGCCGTGCAGGCCTGATCGTCGCGCTGTTCGCGTCAGCCATCTACCTTGTCGCGTGTTTCAGCCCGCCGTCTCTGATGGACGATGTGGATGCCGTACAGGCGCAGATCGCGCGCAACATGCTCGAATCGGGCGACTGGGTTACGGCACGCCTGAACGGAGTTGCGTATCTCGAGAAATCGCCTCTGGTCTACTGGCTGATGGCTGGATCGTACGCCATCTTCGGCGTGCACGACTGGGCGGCACGGCTGCCGTTGATGCTCAGCACGGTTGCGCTTGCCTGGCTCACACACCGCATCGGCGTTTGGGCGTTCGGAGATCGCGAGGGATTGTATGCGGGTCTCGTCGTTGGGACCTGCGCCGGTCTGTGGCTGTTCACGCGCATCCTGATCCCCGACGTGATTCTCACAGGTTCGATTGCACTCGCGCTGTGGGCCTTTCTGCGCGCACTCGATCACGATGAAGAGCAGCCGAGACTCTGGTCCATTGTTTACGCGGCCGCCATAGGCGTTGGACTCCTCTTAAAGGGCCTTATCGCTGCCGTTTTTCCGGTGGGCGCTTCCGTGCTGTACCTCGTGTTCACAGGGCAGTGGAAGAATCGGCAAGCATGGCACCGGATCCGACCGTTTTCAGGAGCTGCGATCGCCCTACTGGTCGCCGCACCGTGGCACGTACTCGCCACGCTGCAAAACCCGCCCTATCTCGATCTGACACCCCGGAGCGAGCCGGGCAAGTATCATGGCTTTTTCTGGTTCTACTTCCTGAATGAGCATGTGTTTCGCTTCTTAAACATGCGGCATCCGCGGGATTACAACACCGTCCCGCGACACCTGTTCTGGCTTTTTCACCTCCTGTGGTTCTTTCCGTGGAGCGCATTCCTGCCCGGAGTCGTGAAGCTGAGCTTCCGTCCAGTGGACCGCGTCGGGCGTACTCGACTTATGGCCCTGTGCGCCATCGGATTCGTGATGACCTTCTTCACGTTCTCCACAACGCAGGAGTATTACTCGATGCCCATTTATCCGTTCGCCGGCCTGCTGCTCGGCTGCGCGATGGCGCGCGACGATCGCTGGCAGCGGCCCGCCGCAGTGCTGCTGGGCGTTATCGGTGTGATCGCAGCAGGAGCGATCGGATGGATTCTGATGGAGGTGTGGCACCTGCCTGCTCCCGGCGATATCTCAAACGCACTCGTTGTCCAGGGTTTTGAGGCATACACTCTGTCGCTGGGTCACATGGGCGACCTGACGCTCAGGTCATTTGCATACCTGCGCACACCATTGATGATGGCGGGGGCCGCATTCCTGCTGCTCGCGTTTGCGGGATGGCGATTGCGTGGGCATCGCCTGTACCTCGGACTCGCTTTATCTATGGTGCTGTTCCTGAATGCCGCACGTGTCGCGATGATCGCCTTCGACCCGTACCTTGCCTCGCGGCCGCTCGCTGAGGCGTACATGCACGCACCTGCTGGCAGACTGAT
>DASQEG010000037.1:0-2648 GCA_035633775.1 Bryobacteraceae bacterium | reverse complement strand
ACGCCGCAGTGCGGGGCTCCCAGTTGTGGGCTGCCTCGTCAGGCTCGTGTTGTTCATCATTGTCCTGATCATGCTTGCGTTTGGCGGATGGTTCGTCTTACTGACGGGCGGAAGTTGGTAAGCCATCGTTATGCGAGCAAGCGATGGAGCACCGAAGCCGCGCTAGCCTGCAATTAGCGATTCTCCGCAGTGCGAGCCGCTGCCAGCCCGCCATCAGTCACGCGCCGTTGTCTGTGGAATGCCTTCCTCGGGCCAGAGGTTCGAGCGCAAAATCCAGGTCGAGCAAACCGGCGCGCACCTGGCGAAATGCCACGTTCCGCCATAGCCCGTCTTCCGAAACTGTTCGCTGTCCTACTACTTCTTCGGTTGTGATCACGGTCCCCGCCCGGCTTTGCCCCCGTCGTGAGAGTTTCATCATAACTTCGTGAGCCGCTCCGAAGGACTCTGCCGCCATCTTGCCACTATTGTGACTCTCGGAGGAACTTACAAATGGCAACGCAGGATACAGCTTTGAAAGGGCGGAGGATCCAACGTGGGAACTTGCTAACTCCGCCAGGCGCTGTTTGGGCCGTACTGCTCATGGCAGCAGCGTCGGCCCCTGCGGCGAACGAAGTGGACAACTGGAATGTCGTCGCGACCAATGCAGGAGCCGCGGCGAACCAGCATGCGGCAATGCAACCGCGGACCTATGCGATCATGCACCTGGCGATACATGATGCGCTGAATGCAATTGACCGGCGGTACACTCCATACCTGCTCGAAGAGGCGGTACAGAAGGATGCAGCGACTGCTGCAGCCGTAGCAGCGGGGGCGCGGGACACGCTCGTCGCGCTTTTGCCAAGTCAGGAGCAGCCCGTGCAGGCAGCGTATGCGGCGGCGCTTGCAGGCATACCGGAGGGCGCTTCAAAGACCACGGGTGTTCATATTGGGCAGCGTTCGGCGGCGCTCATGCTCGCACGGCGAAGCACCGATGGATGGAACGCTTCAGCGTCTTGGGTTGCAGGGATGATGCCGGGACAGTATCGCCCGACGCCCCCCGGCAATGCACAAGCAGCACTTCCACACTGGGGCAATGTCACGCCGTTCAGTTATCGTGAGAAAACCCAGTTCCGCAGCGCTGCTCCTCCCGATGTCGCATCGCCTGAGTACTCCAGGGCCGTTCAGGAGATGAAGCTGATCGGCAGTGGCAACAGCTCCCTGCGAACGTCCATGCAGAGTGAGATCGCGCGGTATTGGTACGAGGCAACGGTTCAGGGATGGAACCGGATTGCGCGCATCACGGCCGAGGGTGGAAAACTCGGATTGTGGGAGAGCGCCCGTTTGTATGCGCTCCTGAATACCGCGCTCGCGGACGCTTACATTGCAAGCTTCGAGTCGAAGTATTTCTATCACTTCTGGCGCCCGATTACCGCCATCAGGGAAGCGGACACGGATGGGAATCTCGACACCACAGCCGAACTGGATTGGAACTCCTATCTCGTAGCACCGGCGATCCCCGACTGGCCATCGGCGCACGCGACCGGAGGCGGCGCCGCAGCTGAGGTGCTGGCTGGGTACTTCGGTACCGACTTTGTCGAGTTCAGCATGACGAGCGGCGCTCCTTATGCGGGGACGACGCGCGCGTTCACGAGCTTCTCACAAGCAGCTCTGGAGAACGCGAACTCGAGGGTCCTTGCCGGAATCCATTTTCGCGAATCGTCCATGGCTGGATTGGAACAAGGGCGTCGAATCGGAACTTGGGTGTTTGCGAACCATCTTCGGCCTGTGCGGTAATCGCTCGCATTTCGGCGAGGGCTGAATCAGGAAAAGGGCCGGCCTGTACAGGTGAGCCGACCTCGCTTGCCAGGCGCGCTCTGAGCGTACCGGGGCCTCCGGTTCCGCAAGGCATTCGCTCGGCCACTTGGACGGATAACGCCGTACATCGCCGAATGTGACTCAGTTACGGTCTTATGCCGGATACGAACCCATGCGTTCGTACGTAACAGAGCTTTCCTTCAATGTCGCCGTTCTGCTGGATGCCGGGCTGGATGCAGTCTATGCTGATGCCCAACCGCAGCCACCAGCCGGAAAGCTTCGAGAGATTGAACACGCCTTCGGAGAGACGAAGCGGCACCGCGGTCTCTACGGATCGACTGCTGCGTAAGCAGAGCATCAGTTCGCTATGATTCAGGTGCGATTGCTCGACACGCCTCGCTTACAATGCGCGGCATGGAGACTCTTGCCAACCGGCTGCTTGTCAAGCCACGGTCGAAGACTCGACTACGCAGCTTCGATCCGGATGAGGTGTTTGGACTGGATAAGGCCACAGCACAGCTTAAGCTGCGCGAGAACATCCAAAGGTTGGGTGTTTTGCAATACCTCCTCTACGCGGAAGCCAGGAGATCTGTACTGGTTGTTCTACAGGGCATTGATGCCGGCGGCAAGGACGGAACCATTCGCAATGTTTTGACCGGCATGAATCCTCAGGGGGTCCGGGTTACGCCGTTTAAGGCGCCTGAAGGTGAGGAGAAGCGGCACGACTACCTGTGGCGTGTTCACAAGGCCGTGCCGGAGTACGGGCAAATCGGCATCTTCAACAGGTCCCATTACGAGGACGTTCTGATCGTTCGCGTGCACAATTCAGTGCCGAAGCCGATCTGGTCCGAGCG
>DASQEG010000036.1:0-3859 GCA_035633775.1 Bryobacteraceae bacterium | reverse complement strand
GAGCGGTTCCGGACGGCGTAGTCCTGGTGGTAGCCTTCCGCCGTGTAAAACTTCTCGAGAGGCAGAACCTCGGTGACGATCGGCGAACGAAAGACTTTGGCTTCATTCAGCTGCTTGATGTACGTTTGGGCCACACGTTTCTGCTCGTCGTTCGTGTAGAAGATGGCGCTGCGGTACTGAGGACCTACATCCGGCCCCTGGCGATTCAGCGTAGTCGGATCATGAGCAACGCTGAAGAAGATTTTCAGCAGTTGTCCGTAGGACATTCGCTTCGGGTCGTGTGTGATCAGGATTGCTTCGGCATGTCCGGTGCGGCCGGTCGAGACGACGTCGTACTTGGCAGTCTCTTTCGTCCCGCCAGCATAGCCTGAGATCACCTCCTCAACGCCTTCAATGACCTCGAAGACGGCTTCCGTGCACCAGAAACAGCCGCCTGCCAGGACGACCGTCTGGGGGCCGGCAGCAGCTTTGACGTCGACACCCGGGTCGGGAAAGTCACTGGCACGAGCGGCATTCGTTGCGAAAACAAGGGCGGCGGCAACACCTGCCAGTACACGCGCCAAAACCTGCATGTTCATGACTGAGTTTATTGTGCCATTTCCAAAGGTCCGTGCGCACATCACACCGGCGGACGGCGAGTCTATTACTGGCACTCGTGAGACAGATCACCCTGCGGATCTCCATCCGGGAAAGGAGCGAGTCGTGCGGCAGCGGCGGCCTGACGGGCGCGCACCGGCGTAAGCGCCGGGACCCGGGTAGTGGTAAACGAAGTCGTCGTTCGCGATTGGTCGAGTCCAGAGATATAGCCGGATCGGCGTTACGAAGCCGAAGATCAGCACCAGTTACGGAATTCTCGTGAGGGCAATTGAGATTGGGTCAGAGCGCTGGCAACCCATCCTGGCTTCAAGGCTGCTTCGCCTGTCAGCGGGAATCATGAGTTTCGCGCCCGGCATGCGGTTGGACAGCCCGGCAGGGCCCGAGAATCGCCATGACCACCATCGCGCGCTGCAAGCCGCCGCGACTTCGCATCCCGCGGATCACCTCGGGAACAGTGCGCATCTGCTTACGATCTGCCCTGTTCAATGATGACTCTGCCGTGCGCTCGTGTTCCGCCGCGCGCCTGCGTGCTGCGACCTTATCCGACAGAGTTTGTCGGACTGCCGCGGGACTGGCAACTCGCGACGCATTCAGCTCAACTCTCAGAGCTGCAGGCAACTCAGCGGTGACATCCGACTTCGGGTTCCCACTCTCAGGCGGTCGCGGCGTCTGCATTTTCGGCGGCCGTGCAGGTCGCCCAGGAACGGCATGCTCCTGCGCGACCTGCTGCTGACTCCGTTCTCGACTGCGCTGGCTGGCTTCCCGGAACATCTGAACCAAGGGGAGAACCAGAAAAGCAATTGCGAACAGCCAGGCTTCGATCGACATATGTCACCACCCACAACAAGCACTAACGGCGCTGCGGCAACGGCTCATCCCCGCCGCTTTCGGCGATCGATTCGCGCATTGAGGAATCCGCCTGGATGTTCTTCATCTTGTAGTAGTCCATGATCCCGAGGTTTCCCTGCCGGAAGGCCTCGGACATCGCCCGCGGAACTTCCGCTTCGGCTTCGACCACTCGCGCGCGCATCTCTTGCTCGAGCGCAACGGCCATCGCCCGGCGCTCTTCGGCCTTCGCCTGCGCGATTTGCTTATCAGCATTCGCCTGATCGATTTGGAGCTTGGCGCCGATGTTCTCCCCGACATCGACGTCAGCGATATCGATCGTCAGAATTTCGTAAGCGGTCCCGGCGTCCAACCCACGACTCAGGATGTTCTTTGAGATGTGATCGGGGTTCTCCAACACATCCTTGTGCGTCGCAGCTGAGCCGATGGTGCTTACCATCCCTTCACCAACACGAGCGATGATCGTCTCCTCACCTGCGCCGCCGACCAGTCTGTCAATATTTGTCCGCACGGTCACGCGGGAGACCGCGATCAGTTGGATGCCATCCTTCGCCACGGCGGCAATCCGCGCGGTCTCAATGACCTTGGGAATGACGGACATCTTCACCGCTTCCAATACGTCGCGCCCGGCCAGATCAATCGCGGCGGCTCGTTTGAAAGGCATCTCGATGTTGGCTTTATCGGCCGAGATCAATGCATTCACGACACGCACCACATTGCCACCAGCCAGGAAATGCGCTTCCAAGTCATCAATAGAAATTTGCAGCCCCGCCTTCACCGCGCTGATCCGCGCGTTCACGATGGTCGCCGGAGGCACGCGCCGAAGGCGCATACCGACCAGAGTCATGAGGCCGACGTAGGCGCCGGACGACCACGCCGCAATCCATAACGGCAGCGGCACAAGATAGAGAACCACAATCGCCAGCAGGATGACGGGTATCAGCAGACCGATGGCGCCGATGGCGCCAGGGTCAATTTCATTCATCTGGAACTCTCCCATGCGGGGACACCCGCCTGATCACGATCCGATTTCCTTCCACCCGTGTGACTTCAATCTGCGAACCTGCTTCGATGAAACCTCCATCAGAGACGACATCAACGCGGGTGCCGTCAATGTCCGCAATGCCGGCGGGACGCATCGGCGACAATGCGGTGCCGGTCCGGCCCAGCAGCCGGTAATCGCTTGCAGGAGCGGAAACGTAGCCGTCGTCGGCTTCCATGCCCGATTCGAGGACTAACCGCCGCCCAAACGGCAGCTGCGGCAGAAACCGAAGCAAAACGAAAGCGCCTATGATTGCGACCAGCAGCGAGACGGCCACACGGCCAAGCGCAGCAATGAAAGAGGAAGCTGTCGCACCCCCGCCGACCAGCGTCAGACCGAGGCCTGCCACCAGGGCAACGATTCCCGCAATGCCGGCGACCGTGAAGCCAGGGAGAACGAAGACTTCCAGCGCCACCAACAAAACGCCGAGAAAGATCAGGAGGAGTTCCTCCCACCCAGCGAGCCGCGTGATCCAGTGGCCCCAGAAAAACAAACCAAGTGACACTAGTCCGACCGTGCCTGGCACCGCGAACCCGGGAGTCCGTAGTTCAACGATCAATCCGAGCAGCCCAATTGTCATCAGAACCGAACTCACCGCAGGATTCGTGATGAATCGCACAAAGGATTCCGCCCATGTCTCACCGACATAACGCAATTGGGCGCCCCCCAGACCCGCAGCAGCCAGTGCCGCTTTAACATCGGGAGCTGTGGAATCCGCCACGTTATGCTTCAGCGCTTCTGAAGTCGTCAGCGTCAGCAGCTTCCCTTTCGCAATCAAGTTGGGAATTTCAACATCAGCATCGACCATAGCCTCGGCGACTTCGGGGGGTCGCTTCCGGACCTCGGCGGTGGCGCGAAACTCCTTCCTGACATACGAGACGGATTTCTCATCGGTAGGCTTTGTCTCCCCCGTACTGCCGCCCATCACCGGAGTAGCCGCGCCAATCGTGCCACCCTCCGCCATGATGATCGTATTGCAGGCGAGCGCGATCAGAGCACCGGCCGAAATGGCCCGCGAATTTACGTATGCAATCGTTCGGACCTGTGACCTAAGCAGCGCATCGCGCATGGCCACCGCCGCGTCGACTCTTCCGCCGAACGTGTTGATCTCGAGCAGGACCGCCGCGGCGCGCGCTTGCTGCGCTTCGGCAATGGTGCGGGAGAGAAAAGGCGAGAGTCCAAGGTCGATCGTCCCATTGATCGGAATGACGTAGACGAGTGGAGTAGTTGATTGGGCGGACACGCTGGGTAAGTCCGCTGCGCCCGAAAGAATCAGCAGGCAAGCGGCGCAAACTCGGGCGGATGCCCTGCGTATCACGCCTCCCATGATACGCGTCCATGATCCGCCGTGCTTGCTCGCACCCTTTTGAAGGG
>DASQEG010000035.1:0-3054 GCA_035633775.1 Bryobacteraceae bacterium | reverse complement strand
AACGCCATCACAAAGTCGGGCAGCAATGACGTCCGTGGCGAAGCGTTCTACCAGATCCGGCACAAGGAGCTGGGCCTGAACAACCCGATTTTCAACGTGCTGCCGAATGAAACGCTGCAGCAGTTCGGCGGGTCGGCGGGTGGCCCGCTCGCACGCGACCGCTGGTTCTGGTTCGCCGGCATCGAACAGCAGTATTCGCGCATTCCGCGACAGGTCCAGTTCAACAATCTGCCCGCTGCGGCTCCGGCCGGCGCACAGGAGGCGTTCAACTTCTTCCGTAATGAAGAACAGGGATTCCGACAGACCAACGACGCCACGGCACTCACGGCTCGTACGGACTACACCTTTCGACCGGGTCACCAGCTGACGCTCCGGTACAACCACAGCACCAACACGGCGAACAACGCCGCGTCCGCCGGAGGAGCGCTATCTCCGCTGTCCAACGATGCGTTGAGCAACAACGGGACCGAAAAGAACAGCACGCACACAGGCACACTGCAGTACACGCACCTGTTCTCGCCAACGGTCATCAACGATCTCCGGTTTGCCACGACAATGGAGCTGCGCCCGCGCGAGTCGAACAGCGTCACTCCGACGGTGGCGGCGGGCAGCTCGGGTTTATTAGGCCAGTTCGGTGCCCGCAGCTTTCTGCCGACTACCCAGGACGACACCCGCATGCAGATTGTCGAAGGCCTCAGCATGGCGGCCGGTGACCACACGCTCAAGCTCGGCGTGGACTACAGCCGCCTGAAGACATTCCAGGCTTTCGGATTCAACCAGTTCGGGGCCTTCAATATTGCCGGTTCGAACGTCGCCACAATTCTCGACATTCTTTCCGTAGGCGGGACCCTACCAAACCGCTTCGGCTCGCCGGACGTGACCTACTCGCGCCAGCTGGGCAACCTGCTCGCCGACTTCGGCGTACACCAGCTTGCCTTCTATGCGCAGGACAGCTGGCGCGTGCGTCCGAACCTCACTTTCGACCTTGGTTTCCGCTGGGAAGGCCAGTGGAACCCGGATCCGGACACAACCAACACGGCGCTGGTGAACACGGTAGCGAGCACGATCTACCCCGTCTCTGGTGGAAGACTTGACCCGACGAGAATTCCAGACTCGCTCGACCAAATCATGCCGCGGGCCGGCTTCGCATGGAACCCTTTCGCCAGCAGGCGGACTGCTGTGGTTCGGGGCCATGCAGGCTTGTTTTACGGGCCGACGCCAATGATCGTCTTCGCAGGGCATACAAACAATTTCCGCACTCCTCCCGGAAACGTGTCGATCACGATGACGAATCAGCGCAATGCACAGGGCCAGAACCTGACGGTCTATGACCAGTTGCTGGCTGTTGGCGTGGATCTGAACAGCACGCCGCTAACCGCTCTGCCGGTCATACCGCTCGAAACCGTCCAGCGCGCGACTGCTATCGGTGCTGCCTTCGCCGGTCAGACCGTCCGCGATCCCTTCACCGGAGTTGGCCTCGACATCGTCGCCCCGGACTTCCGAAATCCACGTGCCTTCCAGGCTGGCCTTGGTTATGAAGGTGAGATCGTCAATGGGCTGGTGGGAGGCATTCAGCTGAACTACGTGAATACGGTCAATCTGCTCCGCAATCGCGACTGGAATCTTCCGGCTCCGATCATCCGCCCCGATGACCCGTCACAGCGCCCGTTCTACGGACTGCGCTCCGGACGGCAGCGCCCGGCTGCAACGCTCGGGCCGTATACGGTGCGCGAAAGTTCGGCCCGGTCGCTATACCGGGGCGCAACTGCGCAGCTTCAGTACCGCACAACCCGCATGCAGTTCGGGGCATTCTATACCATCTCGGAAACGTTCTCGGATTCGGACCTCGAGCGTGATGCCGGCGGCGTGGATTTCGAGAATGCGTTCGACTTCTCGCGCGACTACAACTACTCGCGCCTCGACGCGCGCCACCAGTTCAGCCTCAATGCTGTAGTCACCCTGCCTCTGGACTTCGAGGTATCGGGAATCGTTAGAGCAAGAAGCGGATACCCGCTGAATGCCTTGACGGGCGCCGATACAAACGAAGACCTCTTCACAACAGATCGGCCGTACTCGGCTCCCGGCGTGCCCTTCGAGCGCCATTCCTTCCGCAATCGCGGAACCTCTTCAACCGACCTGCGCGTCATGAAGAACTTTCGATTCGGTGAAGTACGGCGGCTGCAGTTCTCGGCCGAGTTCTTCAACCTGTTCAACCAGGAGAACGTGGTGTTCAACAGTTTCACAGGCACGGGTGCGGCGGTTACCTATGGACCGGGTCTTGGTGCGCCTATTGACCCTCGTTTCATGAGCCTGCGAAACGCGGCCGGAGGGTACAACGCCGCCACGACCACGCAGCACTCAACTAATCCCTTGCAGGTGCAACTGGGACTTCGGCTCTTCTTCTAATTGTTGGCGAGTCACATGGAGACCGGCTGCCCCCAAGTGGTAGCCGGTCTTTTTTGTTGTCCCTTAAGGAACCGCCTATGTTCGCCGCTTGCGCGTAAGCCCGATCATGGCGAACGCCGTGGCACAAAGGACCCACGTTCCGGGCTCCGGTGTCTCAGTGACCAGCAACCGATAATCGTTTCCAGCCAGATCTGAATACAGGCTGTCGAAGTCAAGGCCGTCCCCCACGCCTACCGCATAAAGCATTCGCGTATCCGGACCTGTTCCGACAACCGGTACCGTGATGCGGAAGTAGCCTTCACCATACTCTGCTGGCAGGCTGAAGAAGTCGTCGTTCGTTACATCCAGAATCGCTGCGGTTCCCAGTTCAACGTCGTAATAAAACCCTATAACGTAATCGACCCCGTCCGGGAACAGCATGTTGGGATAGTCCAGTTCCGAGCTCTTTCCGGTATTTGGATCGCCGTCAACATGGACTTCGATCGCGCCCCAAAGATTTTCGTCGAGGTTCGCCGGCACGGGAGTAGCAAAGCGTATTTCGCACGTTGTTGAATTCGAGTTCGTGAGTGCGGATACAGAAACAATATCGAATGGCAGGCCGGTTCCGTAGGTGTCGCCGACAGGATCCATTGTCGCGGCGCCGCAGAG
>DASQEG010000034.1:0-4404 GCA_035633775.1 Bryobacteraceae bacterium | reverse complement strand
ATGGTCCTGGGCGTAGTTGAGGATTCGCCGCAGCGGTGTGTCCCCGCGGCCCATGATCCGCTCCATGCCATACACGGCGCCGATGTAATGACTCTCGTTGATCCCGCGCACCCCGCCGGTGCCGACGAAGATGTTCTTGTTGTAGTTGGCCATGCCGATGACTTCATGCGGGACAACCTGACCGATTGACAGGATCAGGTCATGACCGCCCTCGACCAGCAACTTGTCGACCTGTGCGGGCCACGAGAATCGCAGCTTACCGTCGGTCTGATCGTGAATGAAGTCTTCGGGAACCTCACCGAGCGTGGCCAGTCCCTCACGCCAGTCATGTACACGGAAGAGGTTCTTCGGCAGGTCACCGAACATACCCTCGATCTGCCCGGTGGTCATCGGCGAATGCGTGCCGAGGGCCGGCAGAATGTCGGTCAGGGCGTCCTGGTAGTACTCGCGAGTCAGCCTGGTCAGCGGACCTGCCTGAGAGTGAAACCGAGTGAAATCGGGCGGGATTGCGAGCACCCGCCGGCGCCGGCCGAGCTTTCCGAAGGCCTCAAACAGCGCCTCGCGCAACGCATCGAAAGATAGTTCCGTGGCAGGAGATCCGGCCGCGTAGAACAAGCTCATGCACCTGGAGTATATCGTTTCTCGACTGGCTGAGATACCGCCAGAGCACCTGTACTCGACTGGTTCGGCGCGACCAAGCCAATGTAGAATGGGTGTATGCCCATTTACGAGTACAAGTGCGATGACTGTGGTCGCGGGTATGAGCAATTGCGGCGAATGAGCCAGGCCGATGACAGCAGCGAATGCCCGGCATGCCGTTCGGTGAGCACGAAGCGGCAGCTGTCTTCGTTTGCTGCGCACAGCGGCGGCGGCAGTGCTTCCGCTCAAATGCCCATGGCAGGCTGTGGCAAGCCGAGCTGCTGCATGGTGAACGGCACGGCGTGCGGTACCAATTAGTTTCTGCTTAGCCGACCTCCCCTCTCCTGGTCGCTTCCTGCATTTCACCCGGCTGATTGGCATAATGCCGAGCGCGAGCTCCTGTCGCTCGCCGAAGCTGGTTTCCGCCACGTCGTCCTGCATCCGACATGGCCCGTAACTAATGAACTCAGCATCGGAGGCGGGCCGGATTCTGCTCCTGTCCTCACCGCGGCTCGCAGCATGGGCTTCACCGTGCGGCTGGAGCCTCACCTCGACTATGAAGTTTCGCTGAACGGTGGCACATACCGCTGGCGCCGGGAGATGCTCGTTGACCCGACCGCTGAATACATGAATCGAGTCCTGCAGCCCCTCGCGGAGTTGGAACCCGATGAATTCACGGTGGGCTCAGAGCTGGATTGGTCGGTCGATCACTGGCCCGACGAGTGGATGGGCGTGCGTGACACCTTTCGTGCTCTGACCGTCGGCCATAAGCTGAACCATGACTGGGCTTTGCGCCCCCGTGCGATTACGTATCTCCGCTCGCTCGACTACGTCGCGCTGAGCTGGTACGTCGCCGATGATCGCCCTATGCCCGAGGGCTATGTTATTGGCGAGCTCGGTTTGGGCAGCAGCGACACCTCACGTCCGTGGCATTTCGACAGCAGCACACTGCGCACGCCGGAAGCTCTCGCAATTCGGCGCGAATGGTACCTCGAGCGTCTGACCTGGCTGGAAACGGTTCGGAGTCCGCGAGCCGCTGCTTTCTGGACGGCGGGGCAATTCGATGTGCTCGGTGTGCGCGAGCCGGAATGGCGTGACGAAGCAGTGGCCGAGGCAATCCGGCGTTACAATCAGGCCTCGCCCCAGGCACGGTAAAGATAGCCGGGGTCTTCGAGCATCTCGCGGGTGCGTTCGCCATGGTAGGCGAGCTTGCCGCGACTAACCAGGAGAACGTCCGTTGCAAGCTCTAGAGCTTCACGAAGCTGGTGCGTGGACATCACCACGGTGCGGCCCTCGGACAAGCCCTGCTTCAGGACACTTTGCAGAACAGCGATCGCTTTGTCGTCAAGTGCGGTGAAAGGCTCGTCCAGCAGGAGAACATCAGGATCGTGAAGGAAGGCACGCGCAACCGCGAGCCGCTGCCGCATACCGCGTGAGAACTCGCGAACCAGACCGTCAGCAACGCGCTCCAGCCCAACTTTCTCCAGCCACCGAGCCGAAGAAGTTTCGGCATCCTTGAGACCGTACAACCGTGCGAACAACCGCAGGTTTTCACTCGCGGTCATCTCCTCGTAGATGCCGATGGCGTGTCCGAGAACGCCCACACGGCGGCGTGTTGCCTCCTTGCGTACATCCTCGCCGAAGATGCTGACCTGCCCTTTGGCCGCGCGTGATAAACCTGCGAGGATGCGCAGAAGCGTGGTCTTACCTGCACCGTTTCGGCCCAGCAATGCTGTGCATGAGCCCTTCCTGACGTGGGCCGAAATGTCGCGGAGTGCGGGGAAGTCGCCGTAGAACTTCCAGACGTGATCGATGGCGACCGCCGGCGGCTCGGTCATCGTGTGCGGTATAGCATGACGAACCCGACGGCCAGCATCGCTCCACCAAAGCCGAGGACCCAGGGCAAGCGCGTGTAGATACGCGGCTTCGCCATGTCAATGCCGGGAGTGTCGCCCTCTGACGCACCTTCTGCGCTACCGCCCGATTCAGCTGAAGCGTTCTGATCGCGAAGCTGGCCTGTACCCTCTACCGCGAGGTTATATTCGGTCCCATTCAGCTGGTAAACCGTAGCCTGCGTGCGCGGCTCCGGGCCGAGGTCCGACAGGGCCTCGCTGACCAGCTTGACGCCTCGGGGAGCGATGATTCGGACGGGCCCACCGCCGTGCAGGATGCGGCCGCTGTACTTTGAGGGATCTGCCGCGGCAACCGTGTACTGCAGGTCGATTCTGGTCTCGCCAGGCTTGATCGGATAGTGCACCACACGTTCGTTTGGCCGAGGGCCCTTTTCGGCTTCACGGTTCACAGGCATTCCCTGAGGCGCCGTGATGCGAAGTCTCACGGGACCGTTCATCTCCGAAGGCACCCAAATCCGCAGAGTGCCATTCGGGTCGAAGTACGTGATCTTTCCATCGTTGGAGTAGATCACGCTCTCGTTGATGCTGAAGTCCTTGCCTGAAGGCTCGATCAGAATCATGTGCTGCGTGACTTTGGCCTGAGGCGCCTTCGCAGCGGCATCGTAGACTTCCATGCTGATGGGCTGATCCGGGCCAGGCTGCAGCATGCGGTTGTAAGTCACTCCCTGGTGCATGGCCTGCACCAGATAGGGCACGTCTGGCTTGCGGGCGGCGTCGAACCGGAAACGCCCCTCCGCGTCCGTCTTGACGGAACCAAGGCTGTTCATGCCGCTGCTCAGTTCCATGAGAGTGACGGTTGCTCCCGCCTGCGGGCGGCCGCTGGTGGCGTTCTGAACCGTCCCGTCGATCGCAAAAGTGACCGAAGCGGCCAGCGCAGCGACAATTGCAATGCGGCCTGCGCTCATGATGCGCCCACCGCCGTCATCGGTTTGCCGCACTCACCGCAGAACTTCAAACTCCGGTCGAATGTAGCGTTGCAGTGGGGGCAGGTATTCGGAGCCTTTCCATTCCGCGCCGCGACCGCCTCGGGGGCCTTTGCGCCCTTTAGTGTGTCGATCTCCGCCAGCACGCCCGCGAGTTCGGCCTGAAGTTCCGTCTTGGTCCGGCTGTAGTCATCGTCGGACAATTTGCCGAGACGGTATTCGAACTGGAGATCGCGCAGGTTTTCGTAGATCGCGGCTTTGCGGGATTCGAGGTGCTGCCACGGCTTCGGCCCGGCCGGTTCCGGCAGGTCCTTGCGCCGTATGGTGAACGTGTACGCCATCAGCAGAATCGTAACGGCAGCAGCGGTGGCGAAAAGCATTAGTCGAGTTCTGCCATCTCCGTTTCGATGCGCTTGCGGTAGCGCTCATCGATAGCAGGCGTTTGGGCGTTCACTGCGGCAGGCGCAGGCCGGCGATATCGTTTGAAATACAGAAGAATGCCCGCGAGGCCAAGCCCTATCGCGATGAAGGGCATGATCCAGCCGAGGAGATGAAAGCCCTCGGTCGGAGGCACCGCCAGCGCGACGATGCCCATTTCCTTTACGAACCCATCGATGATGGACTGGTCGGACGCGCCTTGCTTCTGGAGTGCGGCAATCTTCTCCCGGGCCGGATTCGAATAGCCACAGCCAATCATCTGGCAGGTTGCGACGGTGTTGTTGCAATGCCCGCATTTGCAGGCCAGCTTGTCACCGACCCGGCGAATTTCAGGCGTGACCAGGCTCGAGGGAGCCTGCGACAAAGCGACTCCAGCGAGCGCGAACATCAGAAAGAGCTGGCGAAATCGGGACATCATCGAGCGAGTTGTGCCTCTCTGGTTTCCCGACGGGATGCAGAACTGTCCGGTTTCGGAGTCGGGGCGGGTTGCC
>DASQEG010000033.1:0-5232 GCA_035633775.1 Bryobacteraceae bacterium | reverse complement strand
TCGAGAAAGTTGCCGATCGGCGTTTCGTCGAGTGTGATCGTACCTACGGTCGCGCTGCTCGCAAACTCAGTTCTGTACTTTTCGTACCGGAACGTACGCTGGTACCCAAGAGCCTCCAGGATCGCACTCATGGCCGCAGGTTTGCCGATTGCTGTTTCAAGTTCGGGGCGGGATTTATGTACACCGGTCGATACGACACCTTTCCACGTGATGGTGCCGGTGTCACCCGTCTGACGAACGCGGAGCAACTGTCCGGAGTTTCGCAACTGATCGCCTGGCAGGTCAAAGACGTCGTTGCCCTCGAAGATGCGAGGCCGAATTTCCTCGAACCCGGCGCCGACAATCGTGCGGCGTGCGCTATCGGCATCGCCGATCCGGATTTTCACCTCTGTCTCAATTCCGGAAGCCGCGTCGTTCACCGGCCCTTCTCCCGCTCGGAGATCCGAATCCGGCAGGCGAGGCAGACGCGGCAGCTCCCCTCGGCGACCACGCCGACCAACCCCAGCTGGCGGGGACTTACTTCGGCCGTGGACAGCCTGGCTGACGGGGGCAGCGGCTGTTTGCACGCTGCGCAGAAGAGGGCGGCATCGGCTGACACCGCCGCATGGTATCATGGCCGCACGCGCCCTTAGCTCAGCCGGATAGAGCGACTGGCTTCGAACCAGTAGGTCGGGAGTTCGAGTCTCTCAGGGCGCGCCAACCTCTATCGCGTCAGGCCTACTTTGTACTGCGGGCTTGGGTAGGTGCCAACGATGCTGACAGGCAGGGTGGCACCTCGCTTTCCCTGTGACTTTCTGCGGAATACGAAGTTGAAGGGTTTCAGCACCAGGGACTTCCAGCCCGTCGTTCCTTCGGAGGCATTCGCTTCCATCCGTACGTTGCCTCGGAGATTCACCCGCCTGGTTTGAAGCTGATACGTGCCAGCTCCGGTCGCCACAGCGCCCGGGATTCGGAAGACCACATCACTGAGATGTGCGGTGCCCGCTCTGAGTCGTACGGCTCCGCTAAGGTCCGAGGTGACGTGCCTGGAACGCCCTGCTTCGGCTGTTTCCGCGTTCCCCCGCGCTCTGGAACTGATCGAGTTCACGCGATCCTGGGTAAGTACCCGGCTCCACACAGCGTTCTCCATTGAGAAGGTGCCGTCAAGCCGCAGCTTTTGCAGAAAGCTGCCCTCGCCTGCTGGGACTTCTGCATGCGTACGCAATCCGATGCCCGATCGCAATGCAGGCATATCTGTTTTGGTGAACATCAGTAGCAGGTCTTCGATTCTTGCCTGCGTGCTGTTGATGTCAACTGCCATGCCTTGCCCATCAATCGTGCCATGCGCGGCGAGCCGCGTTCTTGCAAAACTGACCTGCACGTCCTGCAGTGTGACTCTGCCGTTGTTGGCATCCACGAGTGAGTCATAACGCGACTCCAGATCGAACGGATGTCCGCTTTGATTCACTTCGAAGCCGAGGGCTTTTGCGGTTCCGATTACTCTTACGTCAGGCATAGGACCTTCGAACTTACCGTCGGCGTTCAGCGTTCCAGCAAGGCCGTGGTACGAGCCGAGCTGGGCCCCGGTGAGCGTGAACGTTCCTCGTAAGACGGGGCTGTGGTCCGGGTTGCCGAACGGACCGGCCTGACCTTCCATGCGGACCGTCCCCTCGCGCGGATGAGGCGGCTGGAACACGGTGGCTACAGTGATTGGCGCACTGGTGTTGATGCCTCGTAAGGTCAACTTCTGAACCGTGAAGCGTCCGCCGCGCACCGTCATGACTGAGCCGTCCGCGGTGAAACGTTCAACTACGGTCGGCTTGCCGGTTGGTGGCGGCGTCTGGGGCGGCGGCATGTCAGAGGGGAGATTCACCGACAAACCGTCTGCGTCGATCGAGACGAGCCGCCGCTGGAACGTCAGCAGATACAGCCATGAGCTCTGCAGACGAGCTCGTTTCACGGTTGCCAGCGTGACGCCGCGATCGAACTTCACATCGTGGAGCTCAGCCCCTGGCCGTGGAAAAAGAAGACGCCGGAAATCGCCCACCGAGACACGGGACCGCGTCGCACCCTGTAACGCCTGGACCAGCTTCTGTTCACGAAACTGCCATAGTGCAAGGCCGAACACCAGACCGAAGACAGCAAGAGCTACCGCCGCCATCCAGGCCAGGCGCTTGCGGTAACGACCGATCCTCGGCAGATTAAACACATGTGTGGGACACGCCAGGCGCGTTTGCTGTTACGGTTTCTAAATGACGTCCGCGAAGCTTTTGCGCAGCTTATAGAACCAGGCGTGCCCGAGAATCGCCGACACCAGCCCAATGGCCCACAGCCGCGCCACGCTTTCCCACTTGGGAAGCTGATCTCCGAGGAGAAGATCGCGGTAGCCGCTCACCAGCGCGTAGATCGGATTCTGGATGAGCAGTGGAGCTATGTTCTGAGGCAGCGACGCCTCTGGGTAGCAGATCGGCGTGATGAAAAACCACAGCGTCAGGAGAAAGCCCATGATCTGCCCAAGATCACGAAAGAACACGCCAGTCGCCGAAAGGAACCATGTCACCCCGAGGGTAAAGAGCACCTGGGGAACCAGCAGCAGCGGCAGGAAAACCACATGGCCGGGAAAATCGCCGCGGGCAATGAACAACGCGATGAGGAACACAGCCAGAGCGAACGCCTGTGTAATCAGGGCTGCAACGGTTTGCGTGACTGTCAGAATCTCAACGGGAAACACAACTTTTTTGATGAAAGTCCGGTGCTCCAGCATTGAGTTCGGCGCGCGTGCCGCAGCTTCTGCAAAGGGCAACCACGGAAGCATTCCGGCGAGAAAATAAAGCGCGAAGCCCGTTCGGCTGCGATCTTCGCCGAATCTGGACTCCAGCACCACACCGAAAACGAAGAAGTACGTCGCCATCAGGAGCACAGGGCTCAGCACCGTCCAGAAGATGTCGGCGAAGCTGCCCCGGTAGCGGGCCATGATGTCCCGCCGGATCATGGAACGAATCAGGGATCGGTTCTTCCAGATGCTGTGGACCGGATACGTGAACGCCTTGCCGATACCGAGCAGAAAATTACGCAGACGAAGGGCCCGAAGAGTAGTAAGCCCGTGTCTTACCAGCGTGGCTTTCCCGCCTTCGACGGCTGCTTCAATGAGCAGGAAGGGCTTTCCCGCCTGATAGGTCCAGCCCTGTTGTTCGTCGACCGGAGAAACGTAGACGTGGTAACGCCCTTTCTCCTTCGGCAGCTCTACACGCACCTCCGCCGCAGAACCGCTCACAGGAAGCCAGTCGCCCTCTCTGATGAACGTGCCTGTATCCGGATCGAAGATTTGCCAGCCAATGGTGCGGGCACCGTTCAGGTGGTCCAAATGGACCGTAGCGGTCCGTGTCTCGGAGTCAAACTGCAGATGCGGGCCAGAACGCATCGATCTAACTGTACAGCCAGCCGGGGTAGCGCTCGCGAACCGGGCCGCGCTTTACGCCGACAGCGTAGATTCCGTCACCACGAAGCCCGCGATCCTCTACCTTGTAGTGTTCCAGCAGGTGGTACACCCATTGGTGCTCCGGATGTGGCTCCTCCTTGAATTCGCCGGTTTCAAGCAGCGTGAGTTCAAGCCCCGAATCGCGAAATAACAGTGCGATCTCACGCGCTGCATACTCCCGTGCATGCCTCGCCTCTACCTCAGCGCCCTCGATTGCCGGGCGGATATAGGCGGGGAAGAACCCGGGATGGTAGCCCTGCAGGATTGACGAGATCGCACGCGCCGAGCAGATGTTTGGTGTCGTTAGGACAAAAGCGCCGCCTTGCTTCAATACGCGGTTTACTTCCGACATCATGTGCATCGGATCCGTAGGCAGGTGCTCGATCAGTTCGCAGCACAGCACCGTATCAAATGATTCGTCGTCATAAGGGAACCGGTCACGCTCGGCGTCAAAGAGGTCCACGGTGCAGCGGAAATGCTCTCCGTCCGCAGAAACTACTTCCTTTTCGTCCGACCGTCCTGCCGGGCCGTAGTAGCAACCGCGTACGTGGCCGTAGCCGAGGCGAGTATGCAGCGCCGGCGTGATCTGCATGTAGGCGCCCATCTCGAGGATGCTCTTGTCCGCCGATCCGGGAGGAGTGATCGCCAATGTATGCGCCAGACGTGTTACGTGTGTCTGGACATATCCGCGTGCGTCGGGATCTTCCGCCCATCCGAGGATGTAGTCGGGTTCCACGGCAGATGAAAGGGGCAGGGAGGCGGCGCCTCCGACAACGGCAGCCGCTCTCGCCGGGCTGGCGGCTTCCGCCTCCGTCCATGTATCATCCCGGACGGCAGAAACGAAATCGACGTACTGCTGAGCTACTTTGTCCCAGGCGCACTCGCGTGCAACCCACTCGCGTGCGCGCCCGCCGATCGCCTGCCTCACTTCAGGGCGCGAGACGAGCAGGTCGAGATATTCGAAGATCGCGTCTTCCTCGGCCGGCCCGACCGGTACTTTAAGACAGATCTCGTCGGGATACTCGCTGAAGGATCCGATATCCGAGACAAGCACCGCTTTGCCCAGCCCGAGTGACCGCAACCGCGTGCCCGACCTCTCACCGACGGTGGGGTAGCGCAGATTCAGGACTATGTCGCACGCGGCGATGTAGCCGGTAAACTCCTCGATCGGCGTGAAACCCATCATGCGCACACTGCTGCCGATGCCGAGGCGGTGAATCATCTCCGCCAGCGGGAAATCGGGGTGAGGCTCACCGACCAGAACCATTTTGGCCCGAGGCTCCAGACGGAGCAGTCGCTTGAACGCGCGCAGCGACTCTGCGATACGCTTGTACGGCTTCAGAAACCCGAAGACCCCAATCAGCGGTGTCTCTGGAGCCACACCCAATTTTTGCCGGTAGCCAAGCCGGTCTGCTTCGGGAATCCAGGCCCCGTGAGGAATGACGGCTACAGGCCCAGCAAAGCCCGCCCGGCGAACATCGGCTGCGACGTAATGGCTATGAACGATGACCGCTTTCGACTGTGACAGCAGCCGCCGCAGCATTGGTAGTCCTTCGTAATCCGGCCCCACCTCCAGAGCACGGACTCGCCTTGCGTAAGCGAGTGCCTCCGGCCCGCCCTCATGCTCCACCTCGCGCAGGTACGCATCCCAATCTTTTTGTTTGATGGTGCGCTCGGCGATCAGGTGGTGGAGGTTCGACTCATGCAGTACCACTATGCCGGGATGATTCAGCGCAGCATCGTAGACGAACGAGTGATAACGGTTGTTGCCAATC
>DASQEG010000032.1:0-2608 GCA_035633775.1 Bryobacteraceae bacterium | reverse complement strand
TGTGCACCACAGAATCTCATAAGATCCCCGTTACGATCGCTTCGCGGTGTCAGCAGTTCAGCTTCCGCAGTGTTGACCAGGGCGAGCTGGTGCAACATATGCGCCGCATTTGCGAGCAGGAAGGGGTTCAGGCTGACGATGAGGTGCTGAACCTCATTGCGCAGGCCGGAGAAGGCAGCGTGCGCGATTCACTTTCTGCACTCGATCAGGCAATCGCCTGCTGCGGCGAAACGCTCAGTGCAGATGAGGTCCGCGGGCTGCTCGGCATGTTCTCGCTCGAGTCGCTGCAGGAAGTCATCGAGGCGCTGGAGGCCGGTGACTCGCATCGCATGATCGCGATCGTCGCCGAGCTGGAACGCAACGGTCGCAGCCTTCATCACTTCTGGCGCGAGCTGGCTCGCTACATTCGTAATCTCCTCGTGGCGAAGATCGCACGCGGCGAAACGCGGCTCATCGCGGCATCGGCGCGTGAGCAGGAGGGGATGGGCGAGATCGCGGGGCGATGGTCGGAAGAAGATCTCACGCGGTTCCTCCACCTCGTGCTCGACACCTATAACGAGCTGCAGTATGCGCCACAGCCGCGGCTGCACATCGAGATAGGTCTCCTGCGCCTTATCCATGCCGGCCGAATGAAGCCCATCGAAGAGGCGCTGTCCGGCCTCGTCCCGGCGCCGGGAAAGGAAGCAGCGGAAAGACCGAAGGTTCAAGCCGCAACTCCGCCTCCAGCTCCTCCTCCGCCCCCGGTGCGCACCGGTCCGAGCCCGTTTGAACGGGACACAGCACGCAGAGCGACGCCAGCGCAGGCCGCTCCTGCGCCCGCACCAGCGTCCCCGCCCGCGGCCCCCCCGAAACCACAGGCATCAGCAGCACCCCCGGCCTCCACACCGGCGCCGCCTGCCCCGCCTCAGCCGGCATCTTCGGGCGACCTGCGCGACAGGATGGTGGAGGCCCTCCGCGATCTCGGACGTGATTTCGTCATCGATAATCTCGAAATGTCACTGGTAGCCGAAACTGCGCAGGAGGTCGTCATCACCGCACCACAGGCCGAGTGCAAGGCGCTCGCCTTCAGCAAGGGAGACTTGCAGCAGGCGGCGGCCAAAGCACTGGGGCGCAACGTCGCTGTTCGCCTGGTTGAAGGTGCCGGGAGTGCGCCGCCCGCCGCTGGACAAAGCTCCGGGCCGCGGCGCTCGGCATCGGAGGAAGAAGCGATGGAGCGAGCCCTTGCAGATCCAGCAGTCCGCAGCTTTCAGGAGCGCTTTCCCGGAGCCGAAGTCCGTCAGGTCCGCAATCTCAAGGAGTAAGTTAAGGTACGCGCATGAAACTACCCGGAAACATGCAGAACATGATGAAGCAGGCCCAGCAGATGCAGGCCAAGCTCCAGGAAGAGATCGCCGCGATTCAGGTTGAAGGGTCAGCCGGCGGCGGTTCCGTGACAGTAAAGATGGACGGCCAGAAGCGCTGCCTCGGCGTCACCATAGATCCTGAAGCTGCCGGGGATGCCGAGATGCTGCAGGATATGGTGCTGGCAGCATTTAACGACGCGCATCAGAAGGTAGAAGATCAAAGCCAGCAAAAGATGAGCGGACTGCTCGGCGGTATGGGGCTTCCGCCGGGTCTGTTTTGATCCGCCGTACCGATGGCTGATTTCGCCGAGCCGCTCGCCCGGCTCATCCAGGAGATCAAGCGCCTTCCCGGCATCGGGCAGAAGTCTGCCCAGCGCATTGCGTTCCACGTGCTGAGGGCGGGTCGTGATGATGTCGAGCGCCTCGCGCACGCGCTCCTCGACGTTAAAGACAAACTCGGTCTCTGTTCGGTGTGCAACAACATCAGCGATGGTGAGCTCTGTGGGTACTGCCGCGACTCCTCGCGGGATCAGACCCTTATGTGCGTAGTCGAAGAACCGCACAACATTCTGCCGATTGAGACCACTCGCCAGTTTGAGGGTCTGTATCACGTCCTGCATGGAGCGATTTCGCCTCTGCGCGGCATCGGACCGGAGCAACTTCGAATCAGGAATCTGCTGGAACGCCTGAACTCGGGCCAGGTTAACGAGATCATCATCGCTACAAATCCGACCGTCGAGGGCGAGGCGACAGCCTCCTATCTCTCACGCCTTCTGAAGCCGCTGGGCATCCGCGTTACGCGCATTGCCATGGGTATTCCGGTGGGCAGCGACCTCGAGTTTGCCGATGAAGTGACGATGCTGAAGAGTTTGGAAAATCGCCGCGAACTCTGACGTTTCGGGAACTTTCGATGCCTTGCGGCTGAAGAATCGTCGAAAGCGAGGTACGAACAGCATGGTGAGAACGATCGCAGCGATCGGACTGGCGGCCGCACTTGGTTGCGGAGCGCAGACCGTTGAAACGACCATTGAGCGGGCTCCCGCGCCCGGGGCAGGTCCGGAGATGATCGAGTTCGTCCACAATGAGTTTGCGCTTGGCAGTAAAGTCGTCAAGGGCGCGCCTTACGCTGCGGAAGCCGTGACCGAAACAGTTCAGACGCTGGGCGACGGCAATCGGATCGTTCATAAGAGCACGGTGCAAATGGCACGTGACGGTCAGGGCCGGACTCGGCGAGACCTCAGCCCGCTGCGAATCGGCCCGCTCGC
>DASQEG010000031.1:0-4824 GCA_035633775.1 Bryobacteraceae bacterium | reverse complement strand
GCCAAACGTGCTCAGCAGATACTTGTGCACCCATTGCTCGAGAGTCTCTTTTGAATCGCCGCCAGGTTCCTTCAACTTAAGGGAAGGAAGCAGGAAACACGCCATACGTCCAATCGGTTCTTCGCGCACGATACTATGACGCCGTGAGACGCTTGCTGTGTCCACTGTTCACACCGAAGGTGGGAGTTCACTAGCGATGGAAAAGACTCGATGGTGGGCGCATGAGGATTGGCTGGCAGTGTGGCTGGGAACCTTCTTCCTGGTTGCGGTCCTGCTGGGCGTGCGGCTCGCCTTGCCAACTCTGAAGTGGACGGGCGGGACAGCCCTTGGGCCTTTGTTCAGTACGTCATCCGTCGCTGCGGTTGCCGTGCTTGCAGTCGTCTACCTGATGACTTCTCTGCCCGGCATCGTCGCGACCGGCGGCAGTGCGAGTCGCTACGCAGTTGGCTTTCCGTTCGTGTTCCTGCTCGCGTGGCTGGCACAGATCCTCGCCGGGAATGGCACATTCTCCTACTGGGGCATCGAGTATGTCATCTTCGCGCTGCTCCTGGGTCTGTTCGTCAGCAACGTGATCGGCACTCCGGCCTGGCTGCAGGATGCAATCCGCACTGAGTACTACATCAAGACAGGTCTCGTGATCATGGGCGCGACGATCCTGTTTCAGGAAGTGATGACTGCTGGCGCGCTCGGAATGCTGCAGGCGTTCCTCGTGGTCATAGTGGTCTGGTATGCCAGTTTCTCCATTGCTAAGCGGTTCCGGGTGGACGACGAGTTTGCGGCGATCCTCTCATCGGCGGTATCGATTTGCGGAGTCTCGGCTGCCATCGCTGCATGCGGTGCGATTCAGGGCGACCGCCGGAAGCTGAGCTACGTAGCGTCACTGGTGCTGATCGTCGCGGTCCCGATGATTGTCCTGCAGCCCTGGATCGTCCGCTGGGCGGGCATGCCCGATGCTGTCGGTGGCGCCTGGCTGGGAGGGACCCTGGATACGACCGGATCGGTGGTCGCGGCCGGTGCGCTGATCAGTGACACGGCAATGAAAATCGGCACCATTGTGAAGTTCTCGCAGAACGTGCTGATCGGGTTTGCCGCTTTCGCCCTCTCAATCTGGTGGACGCTCCGCAAACCTGTCGCAGACCAGGAACGACCCGGTGTATGGGTCATTTGGGAGCGGTTCCCAAAGTTTGTGCTTGGCTTCATGGCGGCTTCGCTCCTTTTCTCGTTCGTCGTCAACCCGGCGCTGGTGCGGGAAACGAAGAGTCTGATCGCCGGGCTGCGCACATGGTGGTTCGCTCTGGCTTTCGTCAGCATCGGGCTGGAGACCAGGTTTACAGATCTGCTGTCAATGGATGGCGGGCGCCCATTCTGGACGTTCCTGCTCGCTCAGGGCGTCAACCTGATCTGGACTCTGCTGCTGGCCTACCTGATCTTCGGCGGCATTCTGTTTCCTACTCCGGTGCTCTAGCGAGCCACGCGCCAGGAACCCGCCGAAGGCTGAGCGAAGCGCTCCATTAGGTCACGAGCGAAGCTTGCCCATTCAGGCGCCGGGTCTAAGGGATCGGTGGCAAACCAGCACGCCGGTAGTCTTTTTAGATCGATTGCCCCCATGCCGGCCCACCCGATCATGGCGGCGCCCCGGAGACTTGCTTCGAGGTCGCGCATTGCAAGCAGAGGCCGTTGGAGGATGTTGGCGCGCACCTGATTCCAAGCCTGATGGCGCGCCGCCCCGCCGGCCACGACAACCTCAGCGGCAGGCCAGTCGAGTTCGGCACACTGCAACACGAGTCGTTCCTGCAATGCGATGCCCTGCAAAACGGCGACAGCCAAATCTGAAAGACCATGCTCGATGCGCAGGCCGTCAAAGCTGGCCGTCAGCGAGTGATCCCAGTACGGAGCTCGTTCGCCGGCCAGATGCGGACGGAACAGGATAGGCGTGGGCTGCGGGTCGGACGGAACAAGGTCGAGCAGTTCTGCCGTTGTTCGGCCTGAGATGCGAGCGAGCCAGTCAACGGCCGATCCGCCGGCCTGAGTTGGACCGAAGTGAAGTTCCAGGTTCCGATCGGGCAACAAATGAGCCGGAACGCGGAACACTCCGGGATGGCTGGCCGGCGATCGTCGGCTGGTTCCGATGATCTCCGATGTTCCAGTGATGATGAAGCCCCGGCCTGCGACCTCGCAGGCCCCCGTGCTGAGCATGCCCGCCGTCGCATCCGACCAGCCGACCATCACCGGGACACCTGCCGGGATGCCCCAGTGCTTCGATGCTTCGTGCGTAACCACACCAACCTGATCCGAGGGCAGGAGCACACGGGGGCACGGTGATTCTGATTTCCCCAGAGTGGCCAGAAACTCCGGGGCAACAGTCCGAGTTTCCACGTGGGCCAGGCCCTTCGCACACCAGCCGTCTGTGGCGGGTTCTTCACCGGTCAGGGCTGCTGCCGCGTAGTCCTTTGGCTGGAGGACCCAGCGTGTTCTATCCCAGGCCTCTGGTTCCTGGCGTGCCATCCACATCAGCTTCGCCGGCGTGGAGGCAGCAGACAGCGGCAGGTCCATGCCGAACCATTCGCGGCGCTCGACTTCGGAAGCAAGTTGCTTCAGCAGTTCGGCTTGCTGCACGGCGCGCGAGTCCTGCCAGATGATCGCGGGACGGACCGGGTTCAGGTGCTCGTCGCAGAACACCAGAGTCGGCGTCTGTGTGCTGAAGGAGACGGCGATTATGGCCAGCCCTGCAACTCGGGCGGTCGCGCAGAGCTCATCACTCACCAACTGCGGTGCTTTGAGATAGTCGCCTGGCGATTGCTCCGCAAACCCCGGCTGTGGGTAGCGAACATCGTACGCTCTCGCCGAAATGGCAACCTGCTCGCCATCGAGCGAGTACAGGGCTCCCTTGCAGGAGCCGGTGCCCAAATCGATGGCCAATACAGCGCCCCTGCCCTGCTTCATCGCTGTCGGCCAGTGTAGCTCTTCGCACGGTGGGGACTATCCGAGACCGCAGGCTGCTCGCATCTGCGCGACAATGTATGGCGCGACGTTTCGAGACCGAATGCTACTGTTAAGATTCTAGAGTTACGCCTGACTCACTGAACCCTGCATGGCTTTTCAAGTTCCGCCTTCAAAACAATTTCTCGTTCGCCCAGGTCTGCCTCCCGAGCTGCGACGTCTCTCCGAACTGGCGCATAATCTGCTTTGGACATGGGATCACAGCATCCGTTCGCTGTTCAGGCGCCTCGACCCGAACCTGTGGAAAGAGTGCGGGAACAACCCGGTACTGATGCTCGGCCGCCTGCCTCAGGCCGTATTGCAGCGGGCAGCGGCGGACCCGCGTTTCATCGCGCAGTATAGACAGGCCTGCGAGAGACTCGACAGCTACCTGCAGCAATCAGAAGGTCCCAATCGCGATACGCTGATCGCGTATTTCTCGATGGAATACGGCATCACCGAGTGCCTGCCTATCTATTCAGGCGGCCTTGGCCTGCTCTCCGGCGATCACATGAAGAGCGCCAGTGATGCCGACCTGCCGCTGATCGGCGTCGGCCTTCTCTACCAAAAGGGGTACCTGCGTCAGTATCTGAATCCGGATGGATGGCAGCAGGAGCGTTATCCCGTCAACGATTTCTACACGTTGCCCATTGAACCCGTCACGGATGCGGCGGGCAATGAGCTGAAGGTCTCGGTCAAGCTGCCGTCGGCCGAAGTGTGGATCAAAGTGTGGCGCATCAATGTCGGCCGAGTGCGACTGTTCCTGCTCGACACCAACATCCCGGACAACGCACGCGAAGAGCATCGCGACATCACCGACTCGCTATACGGCGGCGACATCCACACGCGCATTCGTCAGGAGATCGTGCTCGGCATCGGGGGCCTGCGCGCACTCAAGGCGCTCGGCTTTGAGCCAACTGTCTGCCACATGAACGAAGGACACTCCGCGTTCCTGGCTGTCGAACGAATCCGCGTGTTGATGCAGGAGCAGGGGCTGACGTTCGAGGAAGCTCTGAATGCGAGCCGTCTGAACAACGTCTTCACGACGCATACGTCCGTGCCCGCAGGCATCGACATCTTCGATGCCGGGCTCATGTATGAGTACTTCCACGACTACTGCGACGCGTCCGGCATACGCTTCGAGCAGTTGGTCGGGCTGGGACGGAGAAATCCGGGCGACAGCCAGGAACGATTCTCGATGGCGCTGCTTGCGTTCCGCACGTCAGCTTATCGGAATGCCGTCAGTAAGCTGCACCGCGAGGTGTCACAGGACATGTGGCAGGACCTCTGGCCCGATCTGCCTACGGCGGAAGTGCCGATCACCTCGGTGACGAACGGCGTGCATCTGCCGAGTTACCTTAACGGCGACCTTGCGACTCTGTATGACCAGTACCTGCAGCCGGACTGGCGGGAGCGTTATCAGGATCCGCGGATCTGGGACCTGGTTCGCGACATTCCCGACGGCGAGTTGTGGGAAGCCCACCGCCGCCGCAAGCGCCGCCTCATCGCATTCGTGCGTGAACGCATGGTTCGTTTCTCGCACGAGCGAAAGGCATCGAACAGCGAGATCCGCCGCCTGGAACAGGTGCTCGACCCCGAAGCATTCACGATTGGGTTTGCCCGCCGATTCGCAACGTACAAACGGGCGACCCTGCTGTTCCGCGACGTGAATCGTCTTCGAAATCTGCTCACCAGCACTGACAAGCCGGTGCAGATTGTGATCGCCGGAAAGGCACATCCGAAAGATCACCCTGGCAAGACTCTGATTCGCGAGATTTACAACCTCTCGCGTGATCCTGCCTTGAGCAAGCGGCTGGTATTCCTTGAAGATTACGGCATCGAGGT
>DASQEG010000030.1:0-3658 GCA_035633775.1 Bryobacteraceae bacterium | reverse complement strand
ATTCTCGGCGCCTTCCCAACCCGACCACACGATGTACAGCTGTCCGCGATACGCAAACACCGAACCATCGATAGCCCATCGGTCCTCCGGCGTAGTGAGCTTGCCTTTCATTGTCCAGGTCCCGGTAAGCGGATCCGGTGCGCTGTTCTCCAGTACGTAGAGCCGGTGATTTCGATTGTGGCCGTCGTCGGCAGCGAAGTAGACGTACCACTTACCCATGAGGAAGTGCAGTTCCGGAGCCCAGATGTTCTTTGAATAGGCGGTACCTTCTGGCGGGGTCCAAATAACGTTGCTTTCTGCGTGCGCGAGCTCACCAAGGTTCCGCGTCTTCCACAACGTCACGTTGCGTCCCGTCGTATGGGTGTAGTAGTACCACCCATCCTTGTGAATGCTCCACGGGTCGGCGCCCCTCGGCAGTAACGGGTTTTTAAACGTTAGATCCTCGGCCAAGGCTGCGCAACAGGACAGCACGAGTGCGACGACGCTGTGGCATAGGATCCGCCTTTGAACCTGACGCTTCGGTTTGCGCGCGCGGATCTTTCGGGCAAGTGTCGTGATGGCCATCGGACTGCGGAGAAGGATATCAGGATTGTCGAGGCGACCAGGAACACTCCTCTGTGCGAGTGGCCCGCAAGGTGAGGGTGTGAGTTGCTGGCCTCATCGCCACTACGGAATCGTGTGAACTTCTCGCATCCCTTGGCCTAAGCTCGACAGAAATGCCAGTTGCGGGGCTTCCGAACACGCGTTCAGGGGGGCACTCTCGGATATTCCACAGGCAACTCAGACGCATGTATGTCGTCACACCTGAGAAGACGGCGACCCTTTCGTTGACTCGGCCTTGAGCTTTGAGGGGGGACCTGCGCCGGGGCGATGAAGTGGGTAATAACTGCTATGGGGCGAACTTGACAGATTCATTCAGACCCTCGGATTGCATAGCAACGCAGGGCGCTCCGCATTGATCCGGATTGAAGCAACGACCCTCCACGACAGATCAGGAAAACAGAGACAGATTGCCGTATATGGAACATGTAAAGGATACTTCTGCGCCAGACCGTGTGTCCCTGCGCCCGACTCCCGCATTTGAAATTTGGGGAGGGCTGGAAGCGACAGTGAACCGCGTAGGCGACAAATTCCTGAACCAAATGACTCGGAACGGGCACGATCGCCGCGTCTCGGATCTCGACCTGTTCGCGAGCCTCGGTATTCGGGCTCTACGTTACCCCGTACTGTGGGAACTGTTGCAGCCCGAACCGTCCCAGGAGATCGACTGGTCCTGGACTGACGAGCGGCTACATCGGCTCCGCGAACTCGGCATCCGACCCATCGCGGGATTGTTGCATCACGGAAGTGGGCCGAGCTACACCAACATGGTGGACCCTGCCTTCGCGCCGGGGTTGGCCCGATTCGCCCGGAAGGTGGCCGAGCGCTACCCGTGGCTGCAGGACTACACTCCGGTCAATGAGCCGCTGACTACAGCTCGGTTCAGTTGCCTGTACGGGCACTGGTACCCGCACACCAGGGATCACCGGTCCTTCGCACGGGCCATCGTGAATGAATGCCGCGCGGTCGCCCTCTCCATGGCGGCGATCCGGGAAGTAAATCCGGGAGCGCAGCTGGTGCAAACCGAGGACCTGGGCCGCACTTACAGCACGGAAGTGCTGGCGCCACTCGCCGATCACTTAAACTCACGTCGATGGATCACATTCGACCTGCTTGGCGGGCGTGTACGACAGGGCCATCCGATGTGGGTCTACCTTCGTTCGTGTGGAATTCCTGAAGCAGAGTTGATGGAGTTCGTGGAGCAGCCCTGCCCTCCAGATGTCGTTGGAGTCAACCACTATCTGACGAGCGATCGCTTTCTGGACCACGAGCTGAGCGGGTATCCCGAGTCGGTTCACTCAAAAGAACTCGAGCCCGTGCACGCGAATGTTGAAGCCGTGCGGGTTTGCCCCGATTGCTATGTGGGCGCAGCCGGCGTCCTTCGCGAAGCATGGCAGCGCTATGGCTCGGACGTGGCTGTGACCGAAGCTCACCTCGGCTGCACTCGCGAGGAGCAGATCCGCTGGCTGGCCGAAGTCGCGGACGGTGCTCGCAAACTCTGCCAGGAAGGCGTCCCCGTGAGAGCCGTGACGACCTGGTCTCTACTTGGTGCCTTCAACTGGAACACTCTGGTCACACGTGATGGGGACTTCTACGAACCGGGAGTCTTTGATCTGCGCGCTGCGCGTCCACGACCAACAGCCCTGGCCCGGGTTGTCCGGAAGTTCGCCGCAGGGGAACCGCTGCACGAACCTGTACTCGACGCTCCGGGCTGGTGGCGCCGCGCGGAACGCATCTCCTATCCGCATGCCAGCGGCCGGTCGCACACGCAGCCCCCAACTGAACCGCAGGACGACATGTCGGACCGCTCCCCGCGGCCCTTGTTGATCGTCGGCGCGACGGGGACGCTGGGCCGCGCGTTTGCCCGCCTGTGCGATGTACGAGGCATTCCATATCACCTGGTCAGCCGCCATGAGGTGAACCTGCTGGACCCGAAGTCTGTGGACGCGGCGCTCGACGAGCTAAGCCCGTGGGCGGTGGTGAACGCCGCCGGCTACGTTCGGATCGATGACGCCGAAACAGACGAGGAACAGTGCTACCGAACAAACTGCAGCGGTGTCGCCCTGCTCGCGGCAGCCTGCGCGCGACACGCCGCGCCCCTGCTTGCCTTCTCCTCGGACATGGTCTTCGATGGCGAGGCCAGCCGCGATTATGTGGAGAGCGATAGTCCCGGGCCCATAAATGCATACGGCCGTAGCAAAGCGAACATGGAGCAGCGTGTGCAGGACATCCTGCCAAGCGCGCTCATCGTGCGAACTGCCGCCTTCTTCGGCCCGTGGGACCAGCACAACTTCGTCTCCCGGGGACTGCAGGCGCTGGCTGCCGGAAAATCGTGGGTGGTGGCAGAAGACGTCACGGTGTCCCCCACGTATATAGTCGACCTTGTGCATGCGTGTCTGGATCTCCTCATCGACAGGGAGTCGGGGCTCTGGCACCTTGCCAATCGCGGGTCGTTGACATGGGCCGAACTCGCCCGGCGTGCGGCGGCCCTGTCCGGTCTTCCGCAACGTCTGGTGCAAGGCCGGCCCGCAGCGAGTCTGCAGTGGTTTGCCGCCCGTCCGAGGCACAGCGCACTGGTAAGCGAGCGAGGCTGGGTGATGCCCGAGATCGACGATGCTCTGCAACGTTACTGGGCGGAGTTTGCCAGCGGCTCTAACGCCGGCGCAGCTTTGAAGGCTGCATCAAACGTGCGTTTCATCCGCTCGCGAGATGCCGCCTGACGGGTCATGTGTCACCCTGCATACGCTGAATGACCGGGAGCGTTTCGAGCCGGCGCGCTCCCGGTCCACTGCTTTGGCACCCGGCCCTGGCCTCGAGTGACCGCCTGCTTCACTCCCGGCGCAATCTGGTCCTCACAAGCGCTGCAAAGCCCAGGAATCCGATCAGGCCGAAAGTTCCGGGCTCGGGCACTGCTTGGGCCGGGCTCGTCGTGCTGTCAGCCGGAAACAATTGCGAATCAATGACTGTGGCCAGGAACTCGTTCTCAAATGCTGTGCTCACGATCGAATACTCAGCGTTCCGAGCAAAAAACAGATAGTCGCCGAGATCGGTGAAGGAT
>DASQEG010000029.1:0-3168 GCA_035633775.1 Bryobacteraceae bacterium | reverse complement strand
TGTCTGAGCGGCTCCGGCCGCACTCCAAGTTGAAGGAGCCAGCTCTTGGCAAGTAACCGAGGCGTTGTCTACATGGGTCCCGGTAAGGTCGAGGTTCAGTCAATCGACTTTCCGAAACTCGCGTTGGGCTCGCGAAAGTGCGAGCACGGCGCAATTCTGAAGATTCTCACGACCAATATCTGCGGCAGCGATCAACATATGGTGCGCGGCCGCACGACTGCAGCCAGTGGGCTCGTGCTGGGGCATGAGATCACCGGACAGGTGATCGAGTGCGGACGGGATGTCGAGTTCATCAAAGAAGGCGATATCTGCTCGGTGCCATTCAACATCGCGTGCGGCCGCTGCCGCAACTGCCGTGAAGGAAAAACGGGTATCTGCCTGAACGTGAACCCCTCGCGCCCGGGTGCGGCGTACGGCTACGTCGACATGGGTGGGTGGGTCGGCGGACAAGCGCAGTACGTGATGGTTCCGTATGCAGACTTCAACCTGCTGAAGTTCCCGGACCGGGACCGTGCGATGGAGAAGATTCGTGATCTGACGCTGCTGTCCGACATTTTCCCGACGGGTTATCACGGGGCAGTAACGGCGGGTGTGGCTCCGGGCATGATCGCGTACGTCGCAGGCGCTGGACCCGTGGGGCTGGCATGCGCCGCAGCGTGTCAGCTGCTTGGTGCGGCTTGCGTGATCGTCGGCGATCTGATTCCGGAGCGTCTCGCGCAGGCACGAAGCTTTGGCTGCGAAACGGTGGATGTTTCGAAGGACGCGTCGATCGCCGAGCAGGTGGCGCAGATTACGGGCGTTCCGGAGGTCGATTGTGCGGTCGATTGCGTTGGCTTCGAAGCCCGCGGGCATGGGCGCTCGGCGGGTGTCGAACAGCCCGCAACCGTGCTGAACTCTCTTATGGACCTGACGCGGGCTGGTGGCGGGATCGGGATACCCGGTCTGTATGTCACTGACGACCCGGGCGGCGTCGACGAGAACGCCCGAGTTGGGCGGCTGGGTTTGAGGATCGGCCTGGGTTGGGCGAAGTCCCACACGTTCGCCACTGGCCAGTGCCCGGTGATCCGCTACAACCGCCAGCTGATGCAGGCGATCCTTTACGATAAGGTTCAGGTGGCCAAGGCTGTTAACGTCACCATGATCTCGCTGGACGAAGCGCCGCAGGGCTACCTGGATTTCGACAAAGGAGCCGCGAAGAAGTACGTGATTGATCCGCATGGTTCGGTCCACTGAGTGACACACCGGATTTACCGGGGCTGGAAGGAAAAGCTCACAGCAGCTGTTCCTTTCGGCCTCGGACAAACCAAGCCTCACCATTTCGCGCAGTTCCCGGGCATCATCTGGCAGAACCGCGACAACCTTCCCTACGCATGGCAGGTTCTGTCAAGGGGAGTTTGCGACGGTTGTGCGCTTGGCGTCGCGGGCCTGCACGACTGGACCATCGAGGGCGTGCATCTCTGCATGACCCGGCTCGAACTGCTTCGGCTTAACACGATGCCGGCCTTGGATGCCACGCTGCTGCTGGAGGATTCGGGCCGGCTCGCGCAAATGAGCAACCGTGAACTGCGTGAGCTCGGCCGTTTGCCGTACCCGTTCCGAAGACGGCACGGCGAACGGAACTTTCAACGCCTATCCTGGGATGAAGCGCTGGACGCGATTGCAGACCGGGTGCGCGCGTCCGACCCGCGCCGCATAGCGTTTTATCTCACGTCGCGTGGCGTCACGAACGAAACATACTACGTGGCCCAAAAAGCTGCGCGGTATCTCGGCACGAATAACATCGACAATGCGGCGCGCCTGTGTCACGCGCCATCGACTGCCGCCATGAAGGCGACGCTTGGGGCAGGCGCCAGCACGTGCAGCTACCGCGACTGGTGGGGGACCGATTTGCTGGTGTTCTTCGGCTCTAATCCGGCAAACGATCAGCCGGTCAGCCTGAAGTACATTCACGAGGCGAAGCAGCACGGAACAAAGGTGGTGCTGGTGAATCCGCTGCGTGAGCCGGGGATGGATCGCTACTGGGTGCCTTCGATTGCCAGCAGCGCTTTGTTCGGAACCGACGTCGCGGATTGGTGGTTTCCCGTTGCACAAGGCGGCGACCTGGCTTTTCTGTACGGAGTCGCCAAGGTGCTGTTCGAGCGCGGACTGCTGGATGCTGAGTTCGTGCGCCGGCACACAACAGGCGCTGAAGAGCTCCAGGCCGCGGCAGCTGCGTGTACCTGGCCTGAGCTGGAGCAAGCGAGCGGACTGCCCCGCACCAGCATGGAGGAGTTCGCTGAGCTGGTCGGCCGTGCGCGCAATGCTGTGCTCGTGTGGAGCATGGGTATTACTCAGCACCCTTGGGGCGCTGACGCTGTGCAGATGATCCTTAATCTCGGCCTGCTGCGCGGGTTCGTTGGACGCGAGCGCAACGGGCTGATGCCGATCCGCGGGCACTCGGGTGTACAGGGCGGTGCCGAGATGGGCGCCTACGCCACCGCGTTGCCAGGTGGGCTGCCTGTGAACACTGCAAATGCCCAGGCGCTGTCCACTGCATACGGCTTTGCGGTATCTGACCGGCCAGGTCTCTCGACGCCGGAGATGATCGAAGAGGCGCATCGCGGCGAGCTGGATGTGCTCTACAGTCTCGGGGGGAACTTCCTTCGTGCACTGCCTGATCCGGACTACATCTCAGAGGCGCTTGCGCGTGTTCCGATGCGCGTGCATCAGGACATCATTCTCACGGACCAGATGTTCATCGACTCCGCTGAAGAAACCATACTGCTGCCCGCGCAGACGCGCTACGAGCAGGAAGGCGGAGGAACGGAGACCACGACCGAGCGTCGCATCGCGTTTAGTCCACAGCTTCCGCGCCAGCTCGGTGAGGCTCGGGCGGAGTGGCGCATTCTGCGGGATGTTGCGTTGCGTGCCCGACCTGACCAGGAAGCGCTGTTCGGATGCAATAGCGGCGAGGAAATCCGCCGTGAGATCGCAAGTGTCGTTCCGTCCTATCGAGGAATCGAAACGTTGAACAAGACGGGCGATGCGGTGCAGTATGGCGGTCCACGACTGTTCGCCGACGGCCGGTTCGCTACATCTGATGGCAAGGCGCACATCAGCGCACCGGAGCTTCCGGACACCATGAGACAGCCGGGCACGTTTCACGTTTCCACGCGCCGTGGCAAGCAG
>DASQEG010000028.1:0-4695 GCA_035633775.1 Bryobacteraceae bacterium | reverse complement strand
AATGTGCCTTTGAACATCACGAAGTAGCTATGATTTAGGGATGGCGAATCAGACTGCGCCCGCGCCCGAGTACTGCCAGCAGATTGTCGCTGCATCGGTCGACTACGCCATGCTGTTTCTGGACGGTGACGGCGTGATCCGCTACTGGAATACCGGCGCAGAGAAGATCTTCGGTCTTCCTGCCGCAGAGGCGATCGGACGTCACCACAACTTCCTCTTTACCGAAGAAGACTGCCGCTCGGGCGTGCCCGATGCCGAGCTTCGCACTGCCGCTGAATCGGGCAAGTCGCTGGCTGCGCGATGGCTTGTGAGGCACGATGGGACTCGCTTCTGGGGCGAGGGTACAACGACGGTCGTCCGCGATGCAGATAACAGGATCACGGGTTACGCCAAAGTCGCGCGAAATGCATCCGAGCGGCAGCGTCTCGAGCAGGCTTTGGAACGGTCAAGTGACGAACTTCATCGCTTCTCATTCACCGTCTCGCATGATCTGCAGGAGCCTTTGCGGACCGTGCGCAATTTCGCTGAATTGCTGCAGAGAAGGTACAAGGGCAAACTCGACGCCGACGCCGACGACTTCATCACATTCATGGTGGAGGCTGTCGGGAGGATGGGCCAGCTCCTCAATGACCTTACGGCCTACTCACGTGCCGGTCGCGAGGACAAGACCCGACCTGAACCGTGCCAGGGAGCGAACGTGCTCCAGTGGGCGCTGATGAACGTGGATGGCCTGGTCAAACAGACCAGTGCTTCCATCACGTGGGACCCGCTGCCGGTCGTCTATGTTGATCAGAATCAGTTCGCAAACCTCTTCCAGCAGCTGCTGACGAACTCACTGAAGTTCCGCAGTGAGGTGGCTCCAGTGATTCACGTTTCAGCGCATCGCATCTCGGAGCAGCAGTGGCAGTTCTCAGTACGTGACAACGGTACGGGTGTTCCCGAAGACCAGACCGAGCGGATATTCGGCGTTTTCAAGCGTCTGGTGCATCGTGATGTCCCCGGTACCGGAATCGGTCTCGCCATCTGCCGCAAGATCGTCGAAGCGCACGGCGGCCGAATCTGGATGGATTCCTCTCCGGGTCAGGGTGCCACAGTACACTTCACACTTCCGGCGTACGACTGAGGTGCCCGATGATTAGCTTGTCCCTTGCGGGCTTTGGCGCAGTGTTGCTGTTCGCCTCTCCGGTTGCCGCTGTGCAGCAGCCGGCTCCTTCGCGAGCACCGCTGCAGAAAGCAGCGTTTCACCCGCTACCTCTCGGCAGCGTCAAACCTGACGGCTGGATGCGGGCGCAGCTTCGTGCTCAGGCTGATGGACTGACGGGCCACCTCGACGAGTTCTGGCCTGATCTCAGCCCCAAAAGTGCGTGGCTCGGCGGGGATGGTGAAGGTTGGGAACGCGGACCGTATTACCTGGACGGTCTGCTGCCCCTCGCGCATCTGCTTGATGACCCGCAGCTGATCGCAAAAGCGAACAAATGGGTTGAATGGGCGATCACAAACCAGCGTGAGGACGGTTCCATCGGTCCGGCGAAGAATAAGGACTGGTGGCCGAACATGATCATGCTGAAGGCGCTCACCCAGCATCAGGAAGCGACCGGCGACCCTCGCGTCATCCCCCTGATGCAGCGGTACTTCCGACATCGTTCTGCAAACGTCGCGGCTCGTCCGCTATTCGAGTGGGCACGCTACAGGTGGCAGGAAGAAGTACTCAGCATCCTTTGGCTTTACAACAGGTCGGGCGACAAGGACCTTCTCGAACTTGCGAGGCGGATTGCGCAGCAGGGGTTTGACTGGCAGACGCACCTGGCGAACTTCCCATTCAAGGCGAAAACCACTCGCGAAATGCTGGGCCTTGTGGCTCAGAAGAACTCCGACACAGCTCTTTCAGCGCACAACGTCAACATCGCGATGGCCCTGAAAACCTCGCCCGTATGGTGGCAGGTTTCGGGCAGACCTGAAGATCGTGCGGCGCTCACGCAGCAGCTTGCAATGCTCGATCGCTATCACGGATTACCCAACGGAATGTTCAGTGGCGACGAGCATGTGGCCGGTACGGATCCGACTCAGGGCATCGAGCTTTGCGGTGTCGTCGAGGCTATGTTTTCACTCGAGCACGCAGTGGCTGCGCTGGGCGACAGCCGACTGGCCGACCGCCTGGAACGCATCGCGTACAACGCGCTTCCCGCGACCATAAGCCCGGACATGTGGAGCCATCAGTACGACCAGCAGCCGAACCAGGTGATGTGCAGCCGGGCAAAAAGAGCATGGACCAGCAACGGCGCGAATTCCAATCTTTTCGGGCTCGAGCCTAACTTCGGCTGTTGTACGGCCAACATGCACCAGGGGTGGCCGAAGCTGGTCTCTCACTCGTGGATGGCTACTCCGGACGGCGGCCTGGCGGTGATCGCTTACATGCCGAATGTCGTTACGACCGAGCTGAGCGGCGTTCGCGTCCAGGTTCGGCAGGAAACCGATTATCCGTTCTCGGGCACAATCCGGTTCCGCGTTGATCCTGCGAAGAAGGTGCGTTTTCCGCTTGTGCTGCGGATACCGGAGTGGGGGAAGGGCGCACAGATCCTCGTAAACGGCAAGACCGTCGGCCAACCCGCTGCGGCGGCTTTTCACCGCGTGACCCGCGAATGGAAGGCCGGAGATCAGGTGGAGTTACGGCTTCCGGAGGACGTCCGGACATCACGCTGGCACAACGGTTCGGTCGCCTTCGAACGCGGCCCTCTCGTGTACGCCTTGAAGATCGGAGAGGATTGGCGACGAATTGTGGACCGGCCCAATGCAGCCGATGATTTCGAAGTGCATCCCACATCCCTGTGGAACTATGGTGTCCTGCTTTCGGCAAAGCCGACCTTCGTGCCGCGGAGCATCAGCAGCACAGCACCGCCCTGGACTCCAGCGGGAGTCCCTGAGCTGCGCGTGCGCGGCGTTCGCCTGCCGGCATGGACGATGCTGAACGACTCTGCCGGACCGCTGCCACAGAGTCCTGTTAGCGTCAAGGCCGAGACCTCGTCAGAAGAGCTGGTGCTGATTCCCTACGGAGCTGCACGTCTGCGCATCACCGCGTTCCCGCTGATCGAGCGTTAGCGACGGGCAAGCGAACTTGAAAGCACGTCCGTCCGGGTCGTGACTCGAACCGGATATCGCCCTTATGCTTTCTTACGATCCGGAACACCAGGTCCAGGCCGAGGCCGGTGCCCTCGCTTTGCTTCTTTGTTGTAAAGAATGGCTCGAAGACGTGATCCCGAATCTCGGGAGGAATACCGTGGCCGGTATCGAGGATCTCCACCATGATCACCTGCGACTGAAGTGCGGTACGAATGCCGAGGCGTTTTTCGCCAGGCGCCGACTGCAGCGCATCGATTGCATTGTTGATGAGATTGGTCCAGACCTGGTTGAGTTCACCTCCGTGCGCGCAGATTCGCGGAAGGTTTGCGGCGTAGTCCCGGTCCACCTGAATGTCATTTTTCCATCGATGCTTCAGAATCGTAAGCGTAGTTTCGAGCCCCTCATGAATGTCGACCTCACGCTCCGCGGCTGTGTCCATCCATGAGTACTCTTTGATGGCGCGGACCAGGTCGGACACTCTCGACGTGCTCTCATGGATTTCCGATCCGAGCTTATACAACTCCAGCAACGCTGCAATTCGCTGAAGGATGGGAGCTACCGCCTCAGCCCCGACACGGTCGGCGAGCGAACGCAGCGATGCCTCATCCAGGCCGGCATCCGTTAGCTGAGGAGCAAGAGCCCAGGCATCGGGAACGTTCAGTTTCGAAAGCGCCGATCCGAGCCGTTCCTCGCGATCGCTGCGGGTGAGCGCGTCCATGGCGGTACAGGCCATCGCATGCCGGACCGCGTCGTCCTCGATCGCTACGACATGCGCAGACGCCTCAGGCCCGATCAGTACGTTTCGATCAGCTTCGCGCCACCTGTCAAGAGCGGCGAGCAGAGCCGCTGCTGAGCTCCTCGCTGCAGAAGCCGGGTTGTTCAGTTCATGCGCGAGGCCGGCTGAAAGTTTCCCGAGTGCCGCCAGTTTTTCGTACTGAATGTCGGACTTTGTTGTGTCGCGAATGCGGTCAGCCATGATCGCCAGCAGCCTGGGGCCAAGTTCCGGGATTCGCTGAAGCATCTCGTCGAAATGGCGTTTGTGCAACCATGCGAGCCTTACCCGGACGACGGCCCTGCTGGTGCGGGCGTAATGCGTCATCCGGGAATGTGGCAGCAACCCTGTGACCTGGCCGGAACTGGCGATATACACGGGCACGTCGGGGCCGCTCGCGCTCTCAGGACGGGCCTGAATCTCGCCTTCCAGCACCACAAAGAGATGTTCGGCTGCAGCGCCTTCATGAAGGATCACTTCGCCGGCTTCGTAGGTGCGCTCTTCGACGTGAGCGGCCAGCCATTCGAGCTGATCCTCGGTGAGGTCAGCGAGCACGGGCGTGCGGCGAAGCGCCTCCTTCAGCGGTGGGACACTCGCATTTTCCATGGGGACGGCTCCTAAACCGTGCTCAGATACTGATGAACAAACTGGACAGCAATGGCACCTTCTCCCACCGAAGAGGCCACCCTCTTGACCGATCCACGCCGCACATCACCGACAGCGAAGATTCCGGGAACGCTCGCCTCCAGCAGGTAGGGATCGCGATCGAGTGTCCAGCCTTGCGGTCGCTTGCCATCGTGAACCAG